>NZ_JBDYCV010000053.1:0-28560 GCF_040495915.1 Shigella sp. FJ200513
TCGGTGGAGCTGCATGACAAGGTCATCGGGCATTATCTGAACATAAAACACTATCAGTAAGTTGGAGTCATTACCGCGAAGGTTGCCATGTTGCCGCCGTCTTTAATCAGCGTAAGCGGGGCCATTTCCGCGCCCTGCCACGAGACGACCAGCACGTCGAGAACAACGGCCCAGCTCAGAAGCGAGAACCAGCTACGCTTGGGTGGGGCGATGGTGATGGTTTGCATGTTTGGCTCCGGTCTGTAGGCCGGATAAGGTGCTTGCACCGCATCCGGCATCAACGCCTACACATTGTCGGATGCGACGCCGGGGCGTCTTATCCGACCTACGATTTACTGCACCGCTTTACTCACCGAACTCATCGCGCTTAACGCGTTGTTCAGGCGGTCCAGGTCATCCAGCTGCGCCTGAATCTCGGTGGTTTTCGCCAGCTTGTCCTGCTCATTCAGCCCTTTATTGCCTTTCACGCTTTGTATCTCTTTAAACAGTGCGAGCTGGCGAATCGGCACCAGTTGCAGGTCGCTGGAAGCGCGGAACGGCGCCCAGCCCAGGCGTTCCAGCACCGCTTTCTCTTCCGGCGTTTTTCCGTAGTTCATAAAGAAGTCGTAGATCTTGTCTTTGGTAGTTTCGGACAGATTCTTGCGCCAGACGATCGGATCGCCTAGGATCAGCGGCGATTTCCAGATCACCTTCAGCTCTTTAAGCTTCTCCGGCGCGGAGGTTTTCAGCTTGTCGAGGTTTTCGGTGTTGTTGGTGGCAACATCCACTTGCTTGTTGGCGACGGCCAGCGCGTTGGTTTCATGCCCGGCGTTGACGGTGCGCTTGAAGTCGCTGGCGGAGATATTGTTTTTAGCGAAGACGTAGTAACCGGGGACGAGGAAGCCAGAGGTGGAGTTAGGATCGCCATTGCCGAAGGTGAGATCTTTCCGCTTCGCCAGCAGATCGTTCAGGTTGTTGATCGGGCTGTCTTTGTTGACGATCAACACGCTCCAGTAACCCGGCGATCCATCCGCCGCGACCGTCTGGGCGAAGACCTGGCCATTGGCGCGATCCACCGCTTCCATCGCCGACAGGTTGCCGTACCAGGCAATATCCACTTTATTGAAGCGCATCCCCTGGATAATGCCCGCGTAGTCCGGGGCAAAGAAGGCGTTGACCTTCACGCCCAGTTTCTTCTCCATATCCTGTAAAAACGGCGTCCATTGCGGTTTCAGGTTTTGCTGTGATTCCGTTGAAATAATGCCGAAATTCAGCGCCTTTTCCTGCTCTTCGGCGTGTGCCGGGGTTAACAGGGTGCTGAGGCTGAACATGCTGGTGAAGGCCAGCGAGGCAATTATCTTAGCGTTCATTCGTTTTCCTCAATGATGGGGATATCAGGCAGCTTTCGCGTTCTCTTCGATGCGGTTAATGCTGCGGTAGAGATGGTCAAAACGTTCGTTATCAAACAGTTGGCTGCTGCCGTCGTAGAAGACGTGCCCCTGACGCAGGGCGACGATGCGTTCGCAGTAGCGCAGGGCGTAATCCACCTGATGCAGCGTGACGACCACGGTGATGCCGTCGTTCTGGTTGATGTCGCGCAGGGTGTCCATCACGATGCGCGCTGATTCCGGGTCCAGCGAGGCGATGGGTTCATCGGCCAGAATCACTTTCGCCTGCTGCATCAGCGCACGGGCAATCGCCACACGTTGCTGCTGGCCGCCGGAGAGGGTGGAAACGCGCTGATGGGCAAAATGCACCATGCCAACGCGGGTCAGCGCCTGTAACGCGCGCTGTTTCTGCTCGCCGGTGAACCAGCTAAAACAGGTGCGCCAGAACGGCGTGCTGCCGAGCGCGCCAATCAGCACGTTCTCCAGTACGCTCAGGCGGTTCACCAGGTTGAATTGTTGAAAGATGTAGCCGGTGTTGGCGCGGCTTTTGCGGATATCGCGGGCCAGGCGGCCTTCGCGCTGGACAGTGCGGCCCAGTAGCTCGATATGGCTACCGGCGGATTTATCGCCGGTAATCAAACCGCTTAAATGACGTAAAAGGGTGGATTTGCCGGAACCCGACGGCCCAAGCAGAGCCACCATTTCACTGTGATGAATGTTCAGATCAACCGCATGCAGCGCTTGATGCTGATTGAAGGTTTTGGCGAGCTTCTCGACACGGATAATCGTTTGCATGATGCAGCCTCCCTAAAAAAGTGGCTCCATCGTGGCGGATTATTGTGACGATTTGGTTAATTAAAAGTGACTAACAGATGAAGAGTTAACGGGAATTCGATGACAGTGCGGGAGGGCGGGCCTCCCGGCGGGTTATTGCGTTGGTTGTTGTTTGACGACATTAATCATCCACGGTACGCCAAATTTATCGGTGACTTTGCCAAAGCCATGCGCCCAGAAAGTTTCCTGCCAGGCCATTTCGATTTTTCCGTTAGCGGCAAGGTTATCAAACCAGCGTTTTCCTTCTTCGACCTGTTGCGAATCGAGCACCAGCGTAAAGCCGGAGTAGCTGGCTTTTCCTGACGGTATAGCATCGCTCATCATGATGTCGCTTCCGGCAATGCGCACGTTGGCATGAGCGATGGCGGTATCGGGAAATTGCATTCCGGAAGGGCAGTTCTCGGCGCTGTCCTGCGCTGATTTCGGCATTTCGCCGAAGCTGATTTTATAGAGCAGTTCCGCGCCCAACGTACGTTGATAATAGGCAATCGCGTCGGAACAGTTACCGGCAAAAGAGAGGTAGGGACTTAACGGCATGATGGTGACCTCAGTTAAGAGAAGCCAGTTAAGTGTAGTTCGAAATTTATACAGATGAGAGGCTGCCTGATAAGACGCGCAAGCGTCGCATCAGGCAGTCGGCATCGTTGCCGGATGCGGCGCGAGCGCCTTATCCGGCTTACCGATCACAATACAATCAGTTCTTTTTCACAAACTCAGATTTCAGTTTCATCGGACCAAAACCGTCGATTTTGCAATCGATGTTATGGTCGCCTTCAACCAGGCGGATGTTTTTCACTTTGGTGCCAATTTTCAGCATCGAAGAGCTACCTTTCACCTTCAGATCTTTAATGATGGTAACGCTGTCGCCGTCAGCCAGCAGATTGCCGTTAGCATCTTTAACGATCAGCTCGTCGCTTTCCTGTGCAGGTTCTGCGTCGTTCCATTCGTAGGCACATTCCGGGCAGATGTACATGCCGTTATCTTCGTAAGTGTATTCGGAGTTGCATTTTGGGCAGTGTGGTAATGACATGTGGATTTCCTCAAAAGTCAGCAGGGCAAAAGCGCCAAAAAACGGCAGATTGCCGAAAAAGGCCGCAATTATACACAAAATCCCTGAGTTTGTCGGGGGTACTGCTGATTTTAGACGACGATCGTTTTCATTTGAAAGGAAACGCAAAAAGAAAATAATCTTTTTGCCTCTATTTATTATTTAAGATAATGTTAATGCTCTACTTGTTCTTTTTTTTATTCACATGATATTTTTATCTTTCTGACGTTTTAAACGCATCAGAAGACGTTATTTATTCTGATAAAAAAACAACACACTAAATATAAAATTATTTCTTGCAGTAATTATAAAAGCCGAAAACAGAACTCAAAAACAATCTGGCTAAATAAAAGTAACAAAATTTGCTTTAAGGAAGAATTTTCTATGTACACACAGACCCTGTATGAGTTAAGTCAGGAGGCTGAACGCCTGTTACAGCTTTCTCGCCAACAGTTGCAGTTACTGGAAAAAATGCCTCTCTCTGTACCCGGAGACGACGCGCCACAACTGGCTTTACCCTGGAGTCAGCCTAATATCGCCGAACGTCACGCGATGCTGAATAATGAGTTGTGTAAAATTTCCCGACTGGAAATGGTGCTGGCAATTGTCGGTACCATGAAAGCAGGGAAATCAACCACCATTAATGCCATTGTTGGTACGGAGGTTCTGCCTAATCGTAATCGCCCAATGACTGCGCTGCCGACGCTTATTCGCCATACGCCCGGGCAAAAGGAACCGGTACTGCATTTTTCACATGTCGCGCCAATCGATTGTTTAATTCAACAATTACAACAGCGCCTGCGTGATTGCGATATTAAGCATCTGACCGATGTGCTGGAAATAGATAAAGATATGCGTGCGCTTATGCAGCGGATCGAAAATGGCGTCGCTTTCGAAAAATATTATCTGGGTGCCCAGCCTATTTTTCATTGTCTGAAAAGTTTGAATGATTTAGTGCGACTGGCGAAGGCGCTGGACGTCGATTTTCCTTTTTCTGCTTACGCCGCCATTGAGCATATTCCCGTGATTGAAGTGGAGTTTGTCCATCTGGCGGGGCTGGAAAGTTATCCCGGTCAGTTGACGTTACTGGATACCCCCGGGCCAAATGAAGCCGGGCAACCGCATCTGCAAAAAATGCTTAACCAGCAGCTGGCACGCGCCTCGGCGGTACTGGCGGTGCTGGATTATACGCAACTGAAATCGATCTCCGATGAAGAGGTCCGTGAGGCGATTTTGGCGGTGGGGCAATCGGTGCCGCTGTATGTGCTGGTCAATAAGTTCGATCAACAGGATCGTAACAGTGACGACGCCGACCAGGTGCGGGCACTGATTTCCGGGACGCTGATGAAAGGCTGTATTACGCCACAGCAGATATTCCCGGTGTCGTCGATGTGGGGCTACCTGGCGAATCGGGCGCGCTATGAGTTAGCCAACAACGGTAAGTTACCAGCGCCAGAGCAACAACGCTGGGTGGAAGATTTTGCCCATGCCGCGCTCGGCAGGCGCTGGCGTCATGCCGATCTGGCGGACCTCGAACATATTCGTCATGCTGCCGATCAGTTGTGGGAAGATTCGCTGTTCGCCCAGCCAATTCAGGCGTTGCTTCATGCCGCTTACGCTAACGCCTCATTGTATGCTCTGCGATCTGCTGCGCATAAACTGTTGAATTACGCGCAGCAGGCGCGGGAATACCTGGATTTTCGTGCGCACGGGTTAAACGTCGCTTGTGAACAATTGCGGCAAAATATCCATCAGGTCGAAGAAAGTTTGCAGCTATTGCAACTCAATCAGGCGCAGGTGAGCGGCGAGATTAAACATGAAATCGAGCTGGCCCTGACCTCCGCCAACCACTTTCTGCGTCAACAGCAAGATGCGGTGAATGCGCAGTTAGCCGCCTTGTTTCAGGATGATTCGGAGCCGTTAAGCGAGATTCGTACCCGCTGTGAGACACTGTTACAGACGGCGCAGAACACCATCAGTCGCGACTTTACGCTGCGTTTTGCCGAGATGGAATCCACCCTTTGCCGGGTGTTAACCGATGTTATTCGCCCCATTGAGCAACAAGTCAAAATGGAATTGAGCGAGTCAGGGTTTCGTCCTGGGTTTCATTTTCCTGTTTTTCACGGCGTAGTTCCCCACTTCAACACTCGCCAGCTGTTCAGTGAAGTCATTTCGCGCCAGGAAGCAACGGACGAGCAGAGCACGCGTTTAGGCGTTGTGCGTGAGACTTTTTCGCGCTGGTTGAATCAGCCCGACTGGGGACGGGGAAATGAGAAATCCCCGACAGAAACGGTTGATTACAGTGTGTTGCAACGAGCATTAAGCGCAGAAGTCGATCTCTATTGCCAACAAATGGCTAAAGTTCTGGCAGAGCAGGTCGATGAATCTGTTACGGCAGGCATGAATACTTTTTTCGCTGAGTTCGCTTCATGTTTGACAGAATTACAGACGCGTTTACGCGAAAGTCTGGCTCTGCGTCAACAAAATGAATCGGTGGTCAGGCTGATGCAGCAGCAATTGCAGCAGACTGTGATGACTCACAGCTGGATTTACACCGACGCTCAGCTGTTACGCGATGATATTCAAACACTTTTCACGGCAGAACGATATTGACCAAGACGTTACTGGACGGCCCCGGTCGCGTGCTGGAGTCGGTTCATCCGCGCTTTTTAGTGGATCTGGCGCAGGGCGATGATGCCCGCCATCCTCAAGCCCATCAGCAGCAGTTTCGTGAACGACTGATGCAGGAACTTCTTTCGCGTGTGCAGCTTCAGACATGGACGAACGGCGGCATGTTAAATGCGCCGCTTAGCCTGCGACTGACAATGGTGGAAAAACTGGCGTCGATGCTGGATCCCGGTCATCTGGCGCTGACGCAGATCGCGCAGCATCTGGCGCTGCTGCAAAAAATGGATCACCGCCAGCACTCTGCTTTCCCGGAGCTCCCCCAGCAAATTGCCGCCTTGTATGAGTGGTTTTCAGCCCGTTGTCGCTGGAAGGAAAAGGCGTTAACGCAACGAGGCCTACTGGTGCAGGCAGGTGATCAGAGCGAGCAAATTTTTACCCGCTGGCGTGCTGGGGCGTATAACGCCTGGTCGTTGCCTGGGCGCTGTTTTATCGTTCTGGAGGAGTTGCGCTGGGGTGCATTTGGCGATGCCTGCCGTCTGGGAAGCCCGCAAGCGGTGGTGTTGTTGCTGGGTGATTTGCGCGAGAAAGCGACACAACATCTGGCAGAGAGTATCAATGCGGCACCGACTACGCGTCACTATTACCATCAGTGGTTTGCCTCTTCGACCGTTCCGACGGGCGGGGATCATGCTGATTTTTTAAGTTGGCTGGGAAAGTGGACCACGGCAGATAAACAACCCGTTTGCTGGTCAGTGACCCAACGCTGGCAAACTGTCGCGCTGGGGATGCCACGACTCTGTTCAGCGCAGCGTTTGGTGGGGGCAATGGTCGAGGAAATCTTCTCTGTAAATTTGGCGTAAATAATCAGTTACATCAATGAGTCCTAAACGAAATCCATGTGTGAAGTTGATCACAAATTTAAACACTGGTAGGGTAAAAAGGTCATTAACTGCCCAATTCAGGCGTCAACTGGTTTGATTGTACATTCCTTAACCGGAGGGTGTAAGCAAACCCGCTACGCTTGTTACAGAGATTGCATCCTGCAATTCCCGCTCCCCTTTTGCGGCCGTCGCGCTGATTTTTCTGGCGTTTGCGGAAATGGGCCAACTCTGCGAGGAAAGCTATGCTGAAAAGGAAAAAAGTAAAACCGATTACCCTTCGTGATGTCACCATTATTGATGACGGTAAACTGCGTAAAGCCATTACCGCAGCATCACTGGGTAATGCAATGGAATGGTTTGATTTTGGTGTTTATGGTTTTGTTGCTTACGCATTAGGTAAAGTTTTTTTCCCGGGGGCTGACCCCAGCGTGCAGATGGTTGCTGCACTTGCCACTTTCTCCGTTCCCTTTCTGATTCGACCGCTTGGCGGACTCTTCTTTGGTATGTTGGGCGATAAATATGGTCGCCAGAAGATCCTCGCTATCACTATTGTGATTATGTCGATCAGTACGTTCTGTATTGGCTTAATACCGTCCTACGACACGATTGGTATTTGGGCACCGATTCTGCTGTTGATCTGTAAGATGGCACAAGGTTTCTCGGTCGGTGGTGAATATACCGGGGCGTCGATATTTGTTGCGGAATACTCCCCTGACCGTAAACGTGGCTTTATGGGCAGCTGGCTGGACTTCGGTTCTATTGCCGGGTTTGTGCTGGGTGCGGGCGTGGTGGTGTTAATTTCGACCATTGTCGGCGAAGCGAACTTCCTCGACTGGGGCTGGCGTATTCCGTTCTTTATTGCTCTGCCGTTAGGGATTATCGGGCTTTACCTGCGCCATGCGCTGGAAGAAACTCCGGCGTTCCAGCAGCATGTTGATAAACTGGAACAGGGCGACCGCGAAGGTTTGCAGGATGGCCCGAAAGTCTCGTTTAAAGAGATTGCCACTAAATACTGGCGCAGCCTGTTGACATGTATTGGTCTGGTAATTGCCACCAACGTGACTTACTACATGTTGCTGACCTATATGCCGAGTTATTTGTCGCATAACCTGCATTACTCCGAAGACCACGGGGTGCTGATTATTATCGCCATTATGATCGGTATGCTGTTTGTCCAGCCGGTGATGGGCTTGCTGAGTGACCGTTTTGGCCGTCGTCCGTTTGTGCTACTTGGTAGTGTTGCACTGTTTGTGTTGGCGATCCCGGCGTTTATTCTGATTAACAGTAACGTCATCGGCCTGATTTTTGCCGGGTTACTGATGCTGGCGGTGATCCTTAACTGCTTTATGGGCGTTATGGCTTCTACCTTGCCAGCGATGTTCCCGACGCATATCCGTTACAGCGCGCTGGCGGCGGCATTTAATATTTCGGTGCTGGTTGCCGGTCTGACGCCAACACTGGCGGCCTGGCTGGTCGAAAGCTCGCAGAATCTGATGATGCCTGCCTATTACCTGATGGTAGTGGCGGTGATTGGTTTAATCACCGGCGTAACCATGAAAGAGACGGCAAATCGTCCGTTGAAAGGTGCGACACCGGCGGCGTCAGATATACAGGAAGCGAAGGAAATTCTCGTCGAGCATTACGATAATATCGAGCAGAAAATCGATAATATTGACCACGAGATTGCCGATTTGCAGGCGAAACGTACCCGCCTGGTGCAGCAACATCCGCGAATTGATGAATAAGCTGAAACGGATGGCCTGATGTGACGCTGTCTTATCAGGCCAATTGAACTCTTAAGGTTCACTTAATCTCTGACGCGCATACTCTCCTCCAGGTTAACGGAGGAGAGTGCAATGAAAAACCGTGTTTATGAAAGTTTAACTACCGTGTTCAGCGTGCTGGTGGTCAGCAGCTTTCTTTATATCTGGTTTGCCACGTTCTGATCTTTCTTCAGCCGTACCCAGGCCCGCGTGCCGGAAGTCTCTTGCCGGTTTTGCAGGAAAAACTGCCCGTGATGCAACTGTGTAATGCGGCTGACAATACTTAACCCCAGACCAATCCCGCCATAACGGCTGTCCATACGTACAAACGCTTTACTCAACTCCCCGCATTTACTCTCATCAATACCTGGTCCTTCATCTTCAACTGCCATGACCGCTCCGCCATCTTCTTGCAGCTTAATCATAATGTTGCTGCCTTGCGGGCTGTAACGATGGGCGTTTTCTACCAGGTTTCGCAATAACATCCGCAGCAGGGTTGCATCACCCTGAACGGTGATGTCGGCGGCGCTCTCTGGCAATAGCAGGGTTTGCTGTCGCTGGTCGAGCATGGTACTGAGTTCGTCATACGAGGGGAGAATGACATCTTCCAGCAGTTTTACATGTTGATAATTACCGGAAGAAAATGACTGTCCGGCACGCGCCAGTTGCAGCAGCTGGGAGACGCTCTCCATCATCTGATCAAGCCGTGCCACTAACGGTGCTACATCAATGTGATGCGTTTTCGCCAGCAGTTCCAGATGCAAACGCACCCCCGCCAGTGGCGTTCGCAGTTCGTGCGCGACGTCAGCGGTAAACAACCTTTCGTTATCCAGCGTGCTGGTCAGGCGACTGACCAGATCGTTCAACGCCGAAACCACCGCTTCGATTTCGAGGGTGGCGCTGTGAATGGCAATGGGCGTTAAGTTGTCGGCGGTGCGCGCTTCCAGCTCTTTTTGCAGCTCCGCCAGCGGGCGGGTGATGCGGCGTACCGCCTGATAGCAGATAAATAGCGTCAGGCTGACCATAAAGACGCCGGGGACAATCAGGCTGGCGACCGCCTCGCGGATCTCACGCATGATGTGGCGATCGTTGTTGCGATTGTCGCGTAGCGCCTGCTCAAACAGCTGAATCTGCTCGGTACTTTCATGCCATAGCCAGAAGACGCTGATCAGCTCAAACACCAACAAAATGGCCCCGATGGTCAATATCAGCCGTTGGCGCAGCGATATAGGTCGGCGCAGAAAACGCATCAGATTCAATTAGTTTTCCTCATTCGCGACCAGCATATAGCCAAAGCCGCGCACGGTGCGGATACGGGCTTTGCCCACTTTGTCGCGCAGATTGTGGATATGCACTTCCAGGGTGTTGGTCGAGGGTTCATTGTCCCAGTTATAGATGTCGTTGTAGAGAATTTCCCGATGTACCGGACTGCCTGCTTTGAGCATTAACCGTGACAGCAGAGCATATTCTTTGGGCGTCAGAATCAACTCTTCACCGCCCATCCATACCTGACGGCGACCCATATTCAGCGTCAGATTGCCAACAATCAGCTCACTTTCGCCCTGATTATTATGGCGTCGTAGCAGGGCGCGGATACGGGCGTGTAACTCTTCCAGCGCAAAAGGCTTCACCAGATAGTCATCGGCACCGACATCCAGCCCGGCGATTTTGTCGGTCAGCGTATCGCGAGCGGTGAGGATCAGTACCGGCAGGGTGTATTTTTTCTGCCGGATACGGGCGAGAAAATGCAGTCCATCTTCGTCGGGTAACCCTAAATCCAGTACCACCAGGCTGTAATGACCGTCCTCAAGGCTTTGTTCCGCCATCCGCGCGGTTGTCACGCCATCGCACGCGTAGCCTTCGGTTTGCGCCGCCAGAATCAGTCCCTGCAATAACAGCGTATCGTCTTCAACAATCAGAATTTTCATTTACTCACTCTCCTGCAAGTTTGCAGAATATCATCCGCGGCCTGGTAATACTTCGTCTCAACGCCAGTTAATCCCAATAGCGTGGAGAATAAATTGTCTTGTGAATAGTGTTGCGTTTGCGCCTGTTTTTGCAGGCAGTTCTGGTCAACCTGATACCGCTTTTGATAATCCTCCGACAGCCACAGCAGCATTGGCACCTGTTTTTGGCTATCCGGGGCGATGGCATAAGGCAGACCGTGCAGATAGATGCCATTTTCACCTAACGATTCACCGTGGTCAGAAAGATAAACCAGGCTGGTGGTAAATTTATCCTGATGTTCTTTAAGCAGATTAATCGCTTTATCAACAATATAGTCGACGTAAACCAGCGTGTTGTCGTAAGTGTTCACCAGTTGCTCTTTGGTACAGGTCTGGATCTCATTGGTGTCGCAGGTTGGGGTAAATTTCCTGAACTGCGGCGGATAGCGGTTGTAATAGGTCGGACCGTGGCTGCCGATGGTGTGTAAGACAATCACGCCATCACCCTGCAGGTTATTGATGTACTCTTCCAGCCCGTGGAACAGCACTTCGTCATAGCATTCGCCGTTGATGCACTGATCAGGCAGATTCAGCGCGGTGACGTTCTGGTGAGGCACGCGGTCGCAGGCACCTTTACAGCCGCCATCGTTGTCATTCCACAGCACGTTGATGCCCGCTCGCTGAATGATATCCAGCACGCCTTCCTGGTGCTGTGCCAGCTCTTCTTTGTAGTGCTCACGCGGCATATCCGAGAACATGCACGGTACTGAAACTGCCGTTGCCGTGCCGCAAGATGCGGTATTAGGGAAATAGACCACGTTATCTTTCGCCAGCCGCGGGTTAGTTTCACGCGGGTAGCCGTTGAGGGAGAAGTTCTCCGCCCGCGAGGTTTCGCCGACAATCAGGATGGTCAAATTTTTACGTTTTTCGTTCTGCATTAACGGGTTGCGGTGCGCGTCTTCACCAATTCGCACCAGCGGCAGATTTGCCAGTCGCTGATGGGAGTACCATGACCAGCTGGCAACAATGCTGTTAGAGGGGCTTAAGGATTTCACCAGCTCTTTGTTATTGCGGAACAACGAGGCGTAGTCTTTATAAAACAGTGCGGCGACCAGCAAAATCAGCAGTACAGAAACCAGAATATTGGCTCCACGGAAAAGAACACTGCGCAGACGCGAGGTGGCAGGTTTGATTTTTAGCCAGCAGGCAATCAGCTCAGCAAGCACGCCGCTGAATCCCAGCGTTAATAACATTTGCGGTGTCATCAGCGCATAACTTTCTGCTGGAGTGGTATCAATAATATTGGCAATCATCGAGCGGTCGATGACGATGCCGTAAGTCATTATGAAATATTGTGCAGCCGCGCCAATCAGAATAAACAGGCAGGCCAGTGGTCGATTAAGCCATAAGAAAGAGCTTAGTGTCAGGACAATATTAATCACGCTGAAAGCGACAACCGGCATCGACAAGAAAACCAGTACGTTATGCAGCGAATCCAGCGGCAGCGCCTGCAACACCTGTTTAAAAAAGGCAATATTCAGGCAGATAGAGATATAAAAAGCGGCCAACAATAGCCAGGCGAGTAAATTCAAAGAGGGTCTTTTTAGTAGGCGCTTCAACATCACGGTGTTTCCATCGAACAAAGTGCGCATATGCTCGCAAAGCAAAATTAAGCCAACCTTAAGTTCTTAAGGTTGGCTTTTATGTTTGCTGGATTAAGGGGAATTAATCTTTGCTTATTGGTGCATCTAAGGGATACGGGTTTTTATGTAGCCGGTTGTAATTCAGCGCATACATGGCGGTGATGACCATCAGGGTGACAAATGACCACATAACCTCTTTCGCCCCGGACCCCACCACGGCCCAAATGCAGTAGAGGAAGGCAATGGTAGTAACAGCCAGATATGCCGGGCGTGCTTTACCAAAGTGACCGTGGCCGAGCAGCAGTAACGCCGCACAGGTGTAAAGATATGGCACCAGTGTAAAGATGACCGAGACGGAAGAAACCAGACCGAACTCTTTGGTCGCGTTTGGTGAAATGCTGCTGAGCTGGAAGATGGTCATCAAAATACCGACGATAATCAGCCCCGCCACTGGCGTACCCGCTTTATTTACACGGGCAAAAATCGGTGGGAACAGTCCGTCATCGGCAGCGGCTTTCGCCGTTTGACCCGCCAGCAACGTCCAGCCGCCCAGTGAACCTAAGCAACCCGCAGCTGCGCAGAAGGAAACAATGGCCCCAGCGGTGTCACCCAACGCCATCCGTGCGGCATCACCGAATGGCGAGGCAGAAACGCGCAGTGCGGCATTAGGGATCATCCCCATAATCGCGGTGGTGGAGAGCACATAGCAAACGGCGGCAATCAATACCCCACCAATGGTGGCGATAGGGACATTGCGTTTCGGGTTTTTCACCACACCTGCGGCAACGGAGGCACTTTCCACACCGATGAACGACCACAGCGTAACGTTAAGGGTACTTTGAATCGCACCGAAGGTGCCCAGGCCGCTGACGTTCCATGCCGCCATATAGGTTTCACCACGGAACCAGAACCAGCCAAATACGGCAATCCCGACGATGGGGATCAGCGCCAGCACAGTGGCAACGGCCTGCACGCGGGTGATCATTTTCGGACCGACAATGTTCAGCAGGACGAAGATCCACAGCACCACGACGCAGGTGATGGTTAATACCAATGGATCTTTCAGAATCGGGAAGAAGTAACTTAAATATCCTACGCCAATGACCACCATGGCGATATTGCCGATCCAGCAGGCCAGCCAGTAGAGGACGTTGGTTTGATAACCGAGAAACGGGCCAAAGCAGCGGCGGGCGTAAGCGTAAGAACCACCAGGACTTGGGTCGAGGAACGACATTTTGGCGTATACCATCGAGAGCCCCAGCGCACCGATAATCGTCACCAACCATCCATAAATGGCAATCCCGCCAGTGGAGGCCAGGTTTGCAGGTAACAGAAAAACACCTGACCCCATAATATTCCCCGACACCATCAGGGTGACGGGGATTAAGCCCACTTTGTGAGCATCAGCATCCGAAGACATAATTAAACTCCTGCGAAGGCGAGCTTCGTGACAATAAATTACGTCATATCATACGCCTGCATTCGATAGTTGAATTATTATCGACCGGGTTATCGCTGATGCCGTTATTAATATAGCTCTTCGTTAAGGTTAAAAATCAGGCGACAGTGCGTTCTCTGTGCTGACTAACATAATGCAGCGGCGTCATACCGTAGAAGTCTTTAAAGACAGAAATAAAGTACGACGTACTGTTGTAGCCGCAGGACTGTGATACCTGAGAGATATTTTTACCGTCCATCATTAATTCATTTACGGCATAACGCATGCGGCAGGTGGTGATTATTTGGCTATAACTGGTGTTTTCGCTTTTCAACTTTTTCTTTAACAGACTTGGGCTAAGACATAAACAACTGGCTACCATACTAAGATTCCAGTCTTTGTGAATATCGCTTTCAATAATTTGATAAACGCTGTCACTTACACAATTACGTAACATATACATCATTAATGAAAGGAATTTTTTACTGTCGAGAAAACGGGATAGCACCGTGAATAATAATGCGCGTGTTCGTTCCTTTTCTGACTCAGTTTCTGCGGGCATCATGCTGTGTTGCGCGGCAACGCGAAAGACGTCTGGCGTCAGGCATGGCAGGGTGAGTATGGGCGTAGCGCTACGTTGCCATACTGGTATTTGCGAGAGATCTTTATTCAGAAACCGGAGGTAATCTTTGATGATGTCGTGACTAATATGAGCAACCAAAGTGTTGTTAAGAGAGGAGACGTCGATAATATTATTTTCACAATTTAATAACGCCATATGGTTAGCTTTAAGGCTAATAGGTTCTTTCCCATTCACCCTTATCCAGACATCTTTTTCAGTCAATAAAACAATACAAGGTTGGTCGCTGCAAATCCTCATACATGTACTCCTGAGTGCGAATAAAAGACCAGTTCTCGCTAAAGCAAAGCGATACCGGGAAATGGTTATATAATTGCATGATGAATATAAACATGCATAAAAATAACGAGTTTTACTAATATTACAAATTTTTATAGTAATTTCTCATGTACATATTTTTTTACAGGATAAATAACAGGCAAAAAAAAGCGTGGGGTGGGGCCGCGCAAAAAGTATGACATTTTTGTTTGCAGCAATTTTTATGAAAACGTTGCCATACTCAAAAGGCCTAAGGCCAGGCGGCGTAATGTTATTTAAACAATTACGCCTTCAGCGGAATAGTGGTTACGCTTTCACGCACATAACGTGGTAAATACCGTCAATAATTTCAGTCCCTTCAGTTTCGTGTTCAAATCTAGGGAAATGGTGGTCCCAGGATTGCAGCGAGCGTAAATAACTTACTTGCGGACTGTTTTTATCGCCGAAGTTTTCACCAGACAGCAGCATCGGGATTCCTGGCGGATACGGGATAACTGAGTTTGCCGCGATGCGTCCTGGCAGATTTTCAATGGATACCAGTTCGACATTGTTGTCGACAATCGCGTTGTACGCTTCACGCGGGGTGATTTCCGCCACCGGCAGGCCGGAATAGGCTTCGTTCAACCGTGCGCCAGGGTTGTTTTCTTTCAGCCAGGCAAACATGGTGTCACCCAGATCGTGAATCCCCATGTTCGCGTAAGTGTCAGGATATTGTTCAACAAGTTCCGGCATCACCTGCGCCAGCGGTGTGTTGGCGTCATAGTGGTGTTTGAAGGAGCAAAGGGTGTTAACCAGAGTCCCCCATTTCCCACGGGTTACGCCCATAGAGAACAGGAACATAATTTGGAAGTCAGTGGTGCGGGTAGGCACAATGCCGTGGCGACCAAGCCAGGCAGTGACCAGCGCCGCCGGAACACCGGTTTCTTCCAGTTCACCATCTTCACCCATTCCCGGAGCAAGGATGCTGACTTTAATTGGGTCGAGCATACTCCAGTTATCCGGAATATCTTTGAAGCCGTGCCAGCTTTCGCCCGGATGCATTACCCAGCAGTCCTGAACGGTGGTCAGCAGTTTGGTTGGTGCGTCAGCAAAGTCATAGGTTTTGCCGGTTTGTGGGTCGGTGACGACTTCTTTGTTCCACGGTTTGAAGAACCAGCTACCGTCAGCGGTGAACTCTTTATATAGCCGCGCCATCGCCTGACGGAAATCAACCGCTTCGTCAATCACTTCCTGTGTCAGTGACAGGCCGCTGTTGCCGTCCATCATCGACACCGCCACGTCGTTGGATGCGCAGATGGCATACAGCGGGGAGGTGGTGGCATGCATCATGTAGGCCTGGTTGAAGCGGGAGAAGTTAATCGCCCCACGACCTTCACGTACATGAATATAAGAAGCCTGTGACAGCGCATTCAGCAGTTTGTGGATGGAGTGGGTGGCGAAAACGGTAGGACCGTTGTGATCGCCAGGTTCGCCGCGCATGGCATAGTGATCGGCATAGATCGGGTTGAAACGTGCATAGCCGTACCAGGCTTCGTCAAAGTGCAGACGATCGGAGGTTTTTTCCAGCAGATCCTGCGCTTCTTTAGCGTTATAACACACGCCGTCATAGGTGCAGTTGGTTACCACGCAGTAAGACGGTTTTTGCCCGGCTTTGTCTTTGGTCAGCGGGCTTTCACTGATTTTCTTTTGCAAGGTTTCAGGTTGCATTTCCTGCGGATAGATTGGCCCGATAATGCCGTAGCGGTTGCGGCTTGGCACCATATAGACCGGTTTCGCGCCTGTCAGCATCAAACCTTGTTCGATGGATTTATGGCAGTTACGGTCAACGACCACGACATCGTTATCGGTCATGCAAGCCTGCATGATGGTGCGGTTAGAGCCGGAAGTACCGACGACTACCGACCAGGAGCGATCGGCACCAAATACGCGTGCGGCATATTTTTCGCTTTCGCCAAATGCGCCAGTATGGTCAAGCAAAGAACCGAGGGAAGTTCGTTCGATGCCCATGTCGGTACGGAACAGATTTTCACCATAGTAGTCATGGTAGAAACGTCCGGCGGGTGTTTTGGTAAAACCAACGCCGCCCTGGTGGCCTGGCGCTGCCCAGGAATATTCATGGATGTCACTATATTTCATCAGCGCGCTGAACAGTGGCGGCAACAGCTGCTGGCGGTAGCGGGTCATCGCGGCAACGGCGCGTCCGGCGATAAAGTCGGCGGTATCTTCCAGAATCCAGGCGAATTCATCGACAAGCTCCAGCAGATCCCGGTCCATTGCGGCGAGGGCTTTTTCCCGATCGCCCAACAGGAAGACCGGCACGTTTTGTTGGCGCTCATGAAGCTTACCGATCAATTGTCTGACGTTTTGATGTTCGTCCGGATGCTCCATTTGATAGCTGAACATCAGGCAGTCAATGGCTTCGTTTGAAGAGAGAATGGCAAAACCATCATCAAAGGAGGTGGATTTAATCACGGTAACATTTTGCTGGCTTAAAGCATCTGCCAGACGCTCAACGGCGTTACCGACCCAGGTGTCTTGATGGAGAAACTCGCTTTCAACAATTAATACTTTCATCATTGCTTACCCGGTTATGAAGGAATCTTCGTTGCGGGCAAGTATCTTCCGGCCTTTTCGGGCTGTAAAGCGCGTGAAAAACAAACATTTTTGAAATATTTAGTTTTATAAACAATACGTTATGTGATTATTTTAAATTATTTTCACTGCTTATTATCGACGGCTAAACTATTTTTTTGGCTGATACTGATATCGTCTTTAGCCGGGAAACGTCTGGCGGCGCTGTTGGCTAAGTTTGCGGTATTGTTGCGGCGACATGCCGACATATTTGCCGAACGTGCTGTAAAAACGACTACTTGAACGAAAGCCTGCCGTCAGGGCAATATCGAGAATACTTTTATCGGTATCGCTCAGTAACGCGCGAACGTGGTTGATGCGCATCGCGGTAATGTACTGTTTCATCGTCAATTGCATGACCCGCTGGAATATCCCCATTGCATAGTTGGCGTTAAGTTTGACGTGCTCAGCCACATCGTTGATGGTCAGCGCCTGATCATAGTTTTCGGCAATAAAGCCCAGCATCTGGCTAACATAAAATTGCGCATGGCGCGAGACGCTGTTTTTGTGTGTGCGCGAGGTTTTATTGACCAGAATCGGTTCCCAGCTAGAGAGGCTAAATCGCTTGAGCATCAGGCCAATTTCATCAATGGCGAGCTGGCGAATTTGCTCATTCGGACTGTTTAATTCCTGCTGCCAGCGGCGTACTTCAAACGGGCTAAGTTGCTGTGTGGCAAGTGATTTGATCACCATGCCGTGAGTGACGTGGTTAATCAGGTCTTTATCCAGCGGCCAGGAGAGAAACAGATGCATCGGCAGATTAAAAATCGCCATGCTCTGACAGGTTCCGGTATCTGTTAGTTGGTGCGGTGTACAGGCCCAGAACAGCGTGATATGACCCTGATTGATATTCACTTTTTCATTGTTGATCAGGTATTCCACATCGCCATCGAAAGGCACATTCACTTCGACCTGACCATGCCAGTGGCTGGTGGGCATGATATGCGGTGCGCGAAACTCAATCTCCATCCGCTGGTATTCCGAATACAGCGACAGCGGGCTGCGGGTCTGTTTTTCGTCGCTGCTGCACATAAACGTATCTGTATTCATGGATGGCTCTCTTTCCTAGAATATCAGAATTATGGCAGGAGTGAGGGAGGATGACTGCGAGTGGGAGCACGGTTTTCACCCTCTTCCCAGAGGGGCGAGGGGACTGTCCGAGCATCATGAGGCCGAAAACTCTACTTTTCAGGTAATTTATTCCCATAAACTCAGATTTACTGCTGCTTCACGCAGGATCTGAGTTTATGGGAATGCTCAACCTGGAAGCCGGAGGTTTTCTGCAGATTCGCCTGCCATGATGAAGTTATTCAAGCAAGCCAGGAGATCTGCATGATGTCTGCACCCAAAATTACATTTATCGGCGCTGGTTCGACGATTTTCGTTAAAAATATTCTTGGTGATGTGTTCCATCGCGAGGCGCTGAAAACGGCGCATATTGCCCTGATGGACATTGACCCCACCCGCCTGGAAGAGTCGCATATTGTGGTGCGTAAGCTGATGGATTCAGCAGGGGCCAGCGGCAAAATCACCTGCCACACCCAACAGAAAGAAGCCTTAGAGGATGCCGATTTTGTCGTGGTGGCATTTCAGATTGGCGGTTATGAACCTTGCACGGTGACTGATTTCGAGGTCTGTAAGCGGCATGGTCTGGAACAAACCATTGCCGATACGTTGGGGCCGGGCGGTATTATGCGCGCGCTACGTACCATTCCGCATCTGTGGCAAATTTGCGAGAACATGACGGAAGTCTGCCCCGATGCCACCATGCTCAACTATGTTAACCCAATGGCGATGAATACCTGGGCGATGTATGCCCGCTATCCGTATATCAAACAGGTCGGGCTGTGCCATTCGGTGCAGGGAACGGCGGAAGAGCTGGCGCGTGACCTCAATATCGACCCGGCTACGCTGCGTTACCGTTGCGCAGGTATCAACCATATGGCGTTTTACCTGGAGCTGGAGCGCAAAACCGCCGACGGCAGTTACGTGAATCTCTACCCGGAACTGCTGGCGGCTTATGAAGCAGGGCAGGCACCGAAGCCAAATATTCATGGTAATACTCGCTGCCAGAATATTGTGCGCTACGAAATGTTCAAAAAGCTGGGCTACTTCGTCACGGAATCATCAGAACATTTTGCCGAATATACGCCGTGGTTTATTAAGCTAGGTCGTGAGGATTTGATTGAGCGTTATAAAGTACCGCTGGATGAGTACCCGAAACGCTGCGTCGAGCAGCTGGCGAACTGGCATAAAGAGCTGGAGGAGTATAAAAACGCCTCCCGGATTGATATTAAACCGTCACGGGAATATGCCAGCACAATCATGAACGCTATCTGGACTGGCGAGCCGAGTGTGATTTACGGCAACGTCCGTAACGATGGTTTGATTGATAACCTGCCACAAGGATGTTGCGTGGAAGTAGCCTGTCTGGTTGATGCTAATGGCATTCAGCCGACCAAAGTCGGTACGCTACCTTCGCATCTGGCCGCCCTGATGCAAACCAACATCAACGTACAGACGCTGCTGACCGAAGCTATTCTTACGGAAAATCGCGACCGTGTTTACCACGCCGCGATGATGGACCCGCATACTGCCGCCGTGCTGGGCATTGACGAAATATATGCTCTTGTTGACGACCTGATTGCCGCCCACGGCGACTGGCTGCCAAGCTGGTTGCACCGTTAAAACGCGACTAAACGCTACTGCGCCGGGGGATTTATTCCGGCGCACACCTCTGACGATACCAATAACAGAAGGCGGGCGTTGGTAACAGCGACCCGATACCCTATGAGCATTTCAATGACTACAAAACTCAGTTATGGATTTGGAGCGTTCGGGAAGGATTTTGCGATCGGCATTGTGTATATGTACCTCATGTATTACTACACCGATGTCGTCGGGCTGTCTGTGGGTTTGGTCGGTACTTTGTTTCTGGTGGCGAGGATCTGGGATGCTATTAACGATCCGATTATGGGATGGATTGTAAATGCTACGCGATCGCGATGGGGTAAGTTCAAACCCTGGATCCTGATCGGTACGTTGGCAAACTCTGTAATCTTATTTCTCCTCTTTAGTGCGCATCTGTTTGAAGGTACTACTCAGATTGTCTTTGTTTGCGTGACCTACATCCTCTGGGGCATGACTTACACCATTATGGATATTCCCTTCTGGTCGCTGGTTCCAACCATCACGCTCGATAAACGTGAACGCGAACAACTGGTTCCTTATCCGCGTTTTTTTGCCAGTCTGGCAGGCTTTGTTACGGCAGGTGTGACGCTACCATTTGTTAATTATGTCGGCGGTGGCGATCGGGGATTTGGCTTTCAGATGTTCACTCTGGTATTGATCGCCTTTTTTATTGTTTCAACCATCATCACTCTGCGCAATGTGCATGAAGTCTTTTCGTCAGACAATCAATCGTCTGCTGAAGGAAGCCATCTGACACTTAAAGCCATCGTTGCGCTTATTTATAAAAACGATCAGCTTTCATGCCTCTTGGGTATGGCTCTTGCTTATAATGTAGCCAGCAACATTATTACCGGATTTGCTATCTATTATTTCTCATATGTTATCGGTGATGCGGATTTGTTCCCCTATTATCTGTCGTATGCGGGAGCTGCTAACCTGGTGACGTTAGTATTCTTCCCACGCTTAGTTAAATCATTATCCCGACGCATTTTATGGGCCGGAGCATCTATTCTTCCGGTGTTAAGCTGTGGTGTTCTCCTGTTAATGGCATTAATGAGCTATCACAACGTCGTCCTCATTGTGATTGCGGGTATTTTGCTGAATGTGGGAACGGCGCTTTTCTGGGTATTACAGGTCATCATGGTGGCAGATACCGTTGATTACGGTGAATATAAACTGCACGTACGCTGTGAAAGCATCGCTTACTCCGTGCAGACTATGGTGGTGAAGGGCGGTTCAGCCTTTGCGGCTTTTTTCATTGCGGTTGTGTTAGGGATGATTGGCTATGTACCGAATGTTGAACAGTCTACGCAAGCCCTATTAGGTATGCAGTTTATTATGATTGCTCTACCGACTCTGTTTTTCATGGTAACGCTGATTCTCTACTTCCGTTTCTATCGCCTCAATGGCGACACGCTGCGCAGGATCCAGATTCATCTGCTGGATAAATATCGCAAAGTACCGCCCGAGCCTGTTCATGCTGATATTCCGGTCGGTGCAGTGAGTGATGTGAAAGCCTGACGTGGACAATAGCTAACGAAAATGGCCTGATGCGATATGTTTATCAGGCCACGTCTTAATGTAATGCTTTGGATTTGCAAATTTTGTAGACCGGATAAGGAATTCACGCCGCATCCGGCATCAACAAAGTGCACGTTGTTATCCAGTTATCAAGCCATAGCGCCGTAGCTGGCGGCAATGAAAGCGAGCGAGCAATATCACTGTCGTTAATGCGCCAAGCAGCGCGCAGAACATATCGGATTGCGTGTCCCACTGGTCGCCCTGGGTACCGAGAAAATCATCCGCTCCCTGGCCCATCGCCAGTGCCGCCCACCACTCGATTAATTCATACATCGCGCTTATCGCCAGCGCCACGCAACAGACCAGAAACGCCACCATTTTACGTCCGCGCACGTACATCCCGCGAACGAGAATTTCTCGTGCCACCAGTGCAGGCACCAGCCCCTGGAAAAAGTGCCCCAGCTTGTCATACGGATTACGACTCAACCCCAGCCATTCCTGCACCTCAAAACCAACGGGGACTTTCGCGTAGGTGTACTGCCCGCCTACCATCAGGATGATGGCGTGAAAGAAGATGAGCGTATAGAGCAGCAGCGTTAACGGGTAACGTCTGGCGGTGGCAAGTAGTAGCGGCACGACGATAATCACCGGTGTCACTTCCAGCAGCCAGGTGAGTTTGTCATGGGCCGAAATGCCGGTATAAATCAGGATTAACGTTAGCGCCAGTGCGCCAGTGTTAAGAATTAACGGCTTGAGTGTGCGGGTCATGGTGAGTTCGCAAGTCAGGGAAAATACTGACTATTCACCAGCAAGCATGAAATTACAATCGCAAAAGAGGTGGCCCAGGGGGATCACCTGGCAGCATGCTGCCAGGCGCTGGGCCGAAGAGGTTACTTAGTGCAGTTCGCGCACTGTTTGTTGACGATTTGCTGGAAGAAGTCGTTACCTTTGTCATCGACCAGGATAAACGCCGGGAAATCTTCTACTTCGATTTTCCAGATAGCTTCCATACCCAGCTCCGGATAAGCGACGCATTCCAGATGCTTGATGCTCTGCTGCGCCAGTACCGCCGCCGGACCGCCGATGCTACCGAGGTAGAAGCCGCCGTGTTTATGACACGCGTCGGTAACCTGCTGGCTGCGGTTGCCTTTCGCCAGCATGATCATGCTGCCGCCGTGGGATTGCAGCAGATCCACATAGGAGTCCATACGACCTGCGGTGGTTGGGCCAAGTGAACCTGATGGATAACCGGCAGGGGTTTTCGCCGGACCCGCGTAGTAGATCGGGTGATCTTTGATGTACTGCGGAAGTTCTTTACCGGCGTCAATCAGCTCTTTCAGCTTGGCGTGTGCAATATCTCGACCCACAATAATGGTGCCAGTGAGCGACAAACGAGTGGAAACCGGATATTGCGAAAGCTGGGCGAGGATCTCTTTCATCGGGCGGTTAAGGTCGACCTTCACCGCTTCGCCTTCACCGGCCTGACGCAGTTCTTGTGGAATGTACTGACCTAGATTGTGTTCCAGTTTTTCGATCCAGATACCTTCGCGGTTGATTTTCGCTTTAATGTTACGGTCAGCGGAGCAGGAGACGCCCATGCCTACCGGGCAGGATGCGCCGTGACGTGGCAGACGGATAACGCGAATGTCGTGCGCGAAGTATTTACCGCCAAACTGCGCGCCAAGACCGAGTTTCTGGGCCTCTTCCAGCAGTTCCTGTTCCAGCTGGACATCGCGGAACGCCTGACCATGTTCGTTCCCTTCCGTCGGCAGTTCATCGTAATAGTGAGCGCTTGCTAATTTGACGGTTTTCAGGTTGTTTTCCGCAGACGTACCGCCAATCACAAACGCGATATGGTACGGCGGGCAGGCTGCAGTACCGAGGGTACGCATTTTCTCGACGAGGAAGTTTTTCAGTTTGCCGGGAGTCAGCAGGGCTTTGGTTTCCTGGTAGAGATACGTTTTGTTGGCAGAGCCGCCGCCTTTCGCAACGCAAAGGAATTTGTACTCATCGCCATCTACCGCGTACAGGTCGATTTGCGCAGGCAGGTTAGTGCCGGTGTTGACCTCTTTGTACATGTCCAGCGCCGCGTTTTGCGAGTAGCGCAGGTTATCTTCGATATAGGTGTTATAGACGCCTTTCGACAGCGCTTCTTCATCACCGCCACCGGTCCACACGCGCTGGCCTTTTTTACCGACGATGATCGCGGTGCCGGTATCCTGGCAGGTCGGCAGCACGCCTTTGGCGGCGATTTCGGAGTTTCTTAAGAATTGCAGTGCCACGTACTTGTCGTTTTCGCTGGCTTCTGGATCGTGAAGAATAGCCGCAACCTGTTTCTGGTGTGCCGGACGTAGCATGAAAGAAGCGTCGTGAAAGGCTTGCTGCGCCAGCAGGGTCAGGGCTTCTGGTTCCACTTTCAGGATGGTTTCGCCGTCGAAGTCGGCAACGCTAACGTAATCGGAAGTGAGTAGATAGTATTCGGTATTGTCTTTCCCCATCGGGAAAGGTGCCTGGTAGATAAAGGGTTTGTTTGACATAGCTTCCAGCCTGTAACTCTGTATTTGTTATTCGAAAATGGCGTGCCGCGTAGTCACGGGCGGCACGCAAAGTGCATTTATAAGAACCCGTACATCGCGGCGAAGATCCAGCCGAAGACGCACGATACGCTCACACCAATCAACCCCGGCAGAATAAAACTGTGGTTGATGACGAAGCGACCGATGTGGGTGGTGCCGGAACGGTCAAACTGAATCGCTGCCAGATCGCTCGGATAAGTCGGCAGGATGTAATAACCGTAGCAAGCCGGTGCTGAAGCCACGATGTATGCCGGATCAACGCCGATCGCCAGCGCGACCGGAACAATCGCCGCCAGCGCCGCAGCCTGAGAGTTTACAAACTTGGAAACCAGCAGCAGAACAATGGCATACGCCCACGGATACTCTTTCACCATTTCACCCAGTACGCCCTGAATTTCAGACATATGCGCACCGAACATGGTTTCTGCCATCCATGCGATACCGTACACCGCCACGATGGCGATCATACCGGAACGGAAGACTTCGTTTTTTGAGATAGACGCGGGATTGGTTTTGGTCAGGATAATAATCAGCGCCCCGGTCAGCAGCATAAACATCTGAATAACCAGTACCATCGACAGCGGTTTGCCGCCGAAGGATGGACGCAGGTCCGAATCAGCACCAAGAAGGGCGACTACAGCGATTGCCCCGAGGAAAATCCACATTGCCAGCCAGTTGCTTTTCGGCAGTTTTTTATCCAGCAGCGTCGCGGTATCACCGTAAACATACTCACGGTTTTCCGGTACGGAGATGAATTTCTGGAACTCTTCGTCTTTATCCAGATCTTTACCGCGGAACCAGCTGAAGATACCGATCGCCAGGATACCGATTAACGTCGATGGAATGGTGATTGCCAGCAGATCGAGGAACTCAAGATGGCGACCATCAAAGGTGACATTACCCAGCATCGCAACCAGAGACACGACCGCAACCGACACCGGACTGGCGATAATCCCCATCTGTGCACCGATAGAACTTGCCGCCATCGGACGTTCCGGACGGATGTTGTTCTTAATGGCGACGTCGTAGATGATCGGCAGAATGGTGTAAACCACATGACCCGTACCGCAAAGAATGGTCAGTGTACAGGTCACAAACGGCGCGACAATTGAGACATATTTCGGGTTGCGGCGCAGCAGCTTCTCGGCAATTTGCAGCATGACATCAAGACCGCCCGAAGCTTGCAAGGTCGCCGATGCCGCCACCACCGCAATGATAACCAGCATGACATCAACTGGTGGTTTACCTGGCTGAAGGTGGAAGACGAAGACCAGAATGACCAGACCGATACCGCCTAATAAACCCAGCGCGATACCACCCTTTCTGGCACCATAAAACAGACATATTAGTATTATGATAAGTTGGATAGTAAATAACATGTGTGAACCCTCGCGATAATCCTATTTAAATTTTTGCTGAATAGATCACAGTCACGTTCTGTTTTGTATGAACTGTTTTCAGAGCCTGACTAAATATCCGTTTGGTCGTTACCGGCTTTAGCAAATACCTCACAGTGAATATTGGCTGATTAAAGCAGCGGCAAATTTATGCACTGTGATAAGCGGCTTTTTCAGAGAGAAAAACTCTCTGGCGATGGGTTTATAGTTTGTACTGCGCAGATGTTAATGTTTTGTTTGCTGTTATCTTATTGATATTTATCGGTCTATTTTTTGTTCTCAGGGCAGATATCATTAGGTTTATAGATTAATCTGATCTACCCATTTGTGGGTAAAAATACACATAATGCGGGTGACATAATAGTTAATTAACTTTTGTTATCGTTTTGAAATTAAAAACACCGTTCATCTGAAGAGATATTAATTTTTAACGATGATGGAGGGATAATTATATTTGATCTGGCACAAGTTTTACTGATTAACGATGTAACTTGTGCCAGGGGTATTTTGCATTACGGTAATAATTATTACTTACAGATAACCAGCGATCCGTTATTGGCAATATTGTTTCAGCAGTGAGTAGTGTTCTGCCTGAATACGGTAACGGTAAACCGGACGCCCCGTGACGCCATAATGGATACTGGTGAACAAGATGTGGCAGTTGACCAGCCAGATGAGGTATTTTCGGCAGGAAACACGCGAGATGTTAACCTCGTTAGCCAGCTCGTCGGTTGAAAACTCATAGTCCTGATGCGCGTCAATCCACTGGCACAGCGTGCGTAACGTCTGCGGCGTTAAGCCTTTTGGCAAGCGACGAGGATCCTGTTCGTTGGAGCTGCTGCCGTGGATTAGCTGATCAAGCTCGGCCTGGTCATAATACTGATGTTTTTCCAGCGCCATTTTCTTTTGCCGCCAGCCGGTGAGCGCCTCTTCAAAGCGGGAAGCCTGGAAGGGTTTGATCAGGTAATCCACGACACCGTAATGCAGCGAATCTTTAATGGTTGCCGCATCGGCTGCGGAGGAGATGACAATCACATCACTTTTGCAACGCGCGTTATGCAGGACAGGCAGTAAATCGAGCCCGTTCTCTTTTTGCATATAGATATCGAGCAATATCAGGTCGATAGGCGCATCGCTATTGAAGATAATCTCTTTGGCTTTCTCCAGCGTCGAGGCTGTTCCACAGCATTGAAAGCCTGGGATTTGTGCTACGTATCGGCGATTCAGCTCCGCGACCATTGCGTCGTCATCGATAATTAATACATTGATCATCTGTTCGACCTCTCCCCGTCCCAGGGTATCTGGACAAAAAATTGTGTGAAAATCCCCGGTTCCGATTCCACGGCGATGCTGCCGCCGAGATTTTCTACCTGTTGTTTGACAAGTGCTAAACCGACGCCTCGCTCGCTTCCTTTTGTCGAGACACCTTTGTCAAAAATGTGATCGATTTTGTCGGGTGCGATCCCCGGTCCATCATCGTTAACTTCGCAGTGCAGCCAGCCGTGACGGTAGTGCAATGTTACGCTAATTTCGCCACCGGGTTCCGGCCCTAATGCTTCCAGCGCGTTTTCTATCAGATTTCCCAATGTGGTAATCAGCGTCGCGACCTGGTCCTCACTGCCGCTGTCTGGCAGCTGGCTTTCACTGTTTAAAATCAGCGTATGGCCTAAATCGGTCGCGCGGTTAATCTTGCTGATTAAAAAACCAGCGATAACCGGAGATTTGATCTTACCCAGCAGAGAGCCAATCTCTTCCTGATAGTTATTGGCTGTTTTGAGAATGTAATCTTCCAACTGCTTATAACTCTTCAGATGCAATAATCCGAGAATCACATGCAATTTATTCATAAATTCGTGGGATCGTTCACGAAGTGCGTCAGCATAGTTGACCAGACCGTCGAGTCGCTGCATCAGTTTACGAACTTCAGTTTTGTCCCTGAAGGTTGAAATGGCACCGATGATAACGCCATTACTGCGCACCGGAACGGTGTTGATCAGTAATAGCCGGTCTTTAATCGTAATCTCTTCGTCGCGGCGCGGCGTACCGTCGCGTAACACTTCCGAGACATCTACCACCTGTGACCATGAGTGGCTGAGCGTCGACAGTTTCTCATCGTCCTGCGACTTACGGTAATTCAGCAATTCTTGTGCGGCATCGTTGATCAGCGTGACCTCGCCGCGATCGTCCACGGCAACGACGCCTTCTTTGATAGACTGCAACATGGCCTGGCGTTGCTCAAACAGCGTGGAGATTTCGTAGGGTTCCAGGCCGAAAAGGATTTTTTTCAGTACCTTAACCAGAATGCAGGTGCCAATCAGTCCGACCAGCATGCCAAATAATACCGACCAGATAATGCTCCAGCGACTGTCATTGATCTGTTGGGTCACGCGGCTTAACTCAAGGCCGATCGCCACCACGCCAATTTGTTTATGATTTTCATCGTAGATGGGGGTAAATACGCGTAAAGCCTGCGCCAGAAAACCGCGATTGATAGCGACATTTTCTTCGCCATTCAGCGCATTAAGGATGTCATCACCTTTAAATGGCTGACCAATACGCTGGGCTTCAGGATGTGAGTAGCGAAGACTTTGCATATCGGTAACGACAATAAACAGCAGATCGTTGCGTTTGCGCACGGCTTCCGCGATGGCCTGGATGCCACTCTCCTGCGGTTTTTTCTGCAAGCCCTGACGGATTTCCGGCGAGTCGGCGAGGGTACGCGCCACTGCCAGTGCCTTGTTGGCCAGCCCGTCTCGCGTCATATCACTGATTTGCGAGAAGTAAATCAGATGCACCACCAATAGCACCGAGAACAGTACCGCGCTGACCATTAAGATCACAGTGGTACTCAATTTCATCGGACGTTTGCGTAATATGTGGTAGGGCAATGAATGTCTCATCAGCTTCCTTGTGTGACAAATTTCTTAAGCATTATCTCTGATGAGGCGGGTAATTCAAAGGGAGTAAAAATGATTGGCTATATAGGGGAAGAGACTCTGGCAACGGAAACTGCCAGTGCTGTATGAAGATTCCGGGGCTATGCTTATAGCGATAATCATACTGATGAGAGAGGGAAGGTCATGGATCAGGCGCTACTGGACGGGGGTTATCGCTGTTATACCGGCGAAAAGATCGATGTCTATTTCAACACTGCGATATGTCAGCATTCTGGCAATTGCGTACGTGGCAACGGCAAGTTATTTAATCTCAAACGAAAGTCGTGTAGACTGGCCCCCTGAATCTCCAGACAACCAGTATCACTTATTTAAGTGATAGTCTTAATACTAGTTTTTAGACT
>NZ_JBDYCV010000054.1:0-28521 GCF_040495915.1 Shigella sp. FJ200513
TGTCCAATGTGCATAAAAAAATCCGGAAACAAGTGAGCGTTTCCGGATTCTTACACAGCCACTGGATCGGTCAACTGCTCCTTAACTGATCGGCATTACTCCACACGGAGAGGCATTTTTATCGCTGCGCAATGTTGACTCTTGTCACTGGCGAACTCTGACGATTCTCCCACAGCACCGTTAACCCACGCTGTAATGCTATAAAAATAAACAACAAAATACCGATGGCGATTTTCGTCCACTAGGAACTCAGCGTGCCGTCAAAGTTGATGTAAGTCTGGATCAGTCCCTGAATTGCCACGCCAAAAAGCGTCCCAAGCACCGTCCCGACGCCACCACTTAACAACGTACCGCCAATCACCACCGACGCGATGGCGTCCAGTTCCACACCTACGCCCGCCAGTGCATATCCGGCTTGGGTATAAATCGAGAAGACAATCCCCGCCAGTGTTGCCAGTCCGGTGGAGAGCATATAAATGCGAATAGTGGTGCTGCGAGTAGAAATCCCCATCAGGTTCGCCGACGTCGCGTTGCCGCCAATAGCGTACACCTGATTGCCAAAACGGGTACAATGCGCAAGGAAAATACCGATAACCACCACCGCCAGCATCAACAGCCCCATCGCACTAAGGCGACCGCCGCCGGGGATTTTCCACGCAAGGCTTGAGAGCGTGTCATAAATGGGATGGTTTATCGGAATCGACTCTTCCGAAACGAGATAGCTGACGCCGCGCAAAAAGAACATCCCCGCAAGCGTAATGATAAATGCCGGGATCTTCAGGGCGTCGATCAGAAGCCCCATAAATGCGCCGAAGGCACAGCCCATCACCAGCACTAGCGGAAACGCCAGCAGCGGCGAGAGGCCGAAATCGCCAACCACTTTTGCCAGAAACACGCCAGTAAAGGCGATCACCGAACCGACGGAGAGATCGATACCGCCAGAGAGGATCACAAAGGTCATGCCAACGGCGATTATCCCAAGAAAGGCGTTATCGGTCAGGATATTGCAGATCACCCTTGTGGAAGCAAAACCGGGAAACTGGGTCAGGCAGTAGAGATAGCCCAGCACAAAGACGCCGATGGTGATCATCAGCGGCAAGTTACGTTTTATCATGGCTACGTACTCCTTTAATCAGACTGATAAAGCGTTGCGACTGAACAATCAGCACACAAAGCACCACCACCGCTTTCACCACCTGGTTCATCTCCGGCGGAAAGCCCGAAAGCAAAATTCCGGTGTTCATCCCCTGAATAATCAGCGCCCCCACTACCGAGAGCAGCAGGTTAAAGCGCCCGCCCATCAGCGATCCGCCGCCAATCACCACCGCGAGAATGGCGTCCAGCTCCAGCCATAATCCGGCGTTGTTGGCATCGGCACCGCGAATATCCGCCGCCACGATAATGCCCGCAATCGCCGCACATAGCCCGCTCAACACGTAGGTGAGCATGACGATGATTCGCGTGTTTACCCCGGCATTTTTTGCCGCCCGAATGTTGATACCAACGACTTCGATAAACATCCCCAGCGCCGTTTTGCGGGTCAACAGCCAGAACAGGAGAAGCGTCAGCACCGCGATAATGACCGGCGTTGGCAGGAACAACAGCGATCCGCTGCCAAACCATGAGAGATCCGGCGAGTTAAACGTGACGATCTGCCCGGCGGTGATCAGTTGCGCCACGCCGCGCCCGGCGACCATCAGGATCAGGGTGGCGACAAACGGCTGAATTTTGAGGATCGCTACCAGTATGCCGTTCCACAATCCCGCCAGGATGCCGGTGCCCAGGGCGCTTAACAAAACAATCGGCAGGCTGAATCCCGCGACCGTCATCGCAGCCGTTGTGGCTCCGGCGATAGCCATCACCGCCCCCACAGAGAGATCGATACCACCGGTGGCGATCACCAGCGTAATACCAATCGCCAGTAACGCAACGGGAGCTGCACGGTTAAGAATGTCGATAGGGCTACCGAACAAACGCCCATCCTGAAGCACCACCTGCCAGAAATGCGGGGCTACCAGGCTATCGACCAGCAGCACCAGCAACAGTGCCGCCAGCTGCGGCATCCCCGTCGGCCAGTGAAAACGCCTTTTTGGCGGCGTAGTGTCAGGGAGAGATTGAGGCATCACACTGTTCTCCTTACGCCGCAATGGCGTTCATGATCGCCGGAACGGAAAGCTGTGCCAGCGGGATCTCCGCCACCTGTTTGCGATCGCGCATGATGATCACCCGGTCGGCATAGCCCACCAGCTCTTCCAGTTCGGAGGAGATCACCAGCAGCGCCAGACCGTCAGCACACAGCGTTTCAATCAGGCGGATGATCTCGGCGTGGGCACCAACATCAATGCCACGGGTTAGCTCATCAAGGATCAGAAATTGCGGTCGGGTCAGTAGCCAACGTGAAAGCAGCACTTTTTGCTGATTGCCACCGGAGAGAAATTCAATCGGTTGTTCAGTTGAAGGTGTGCGAATGCCAAGCTGGCGGATAAAGCGTTCGGCAATCTCTTGCTGCTCTTTGCGGGAAATGGGTCGTAGCCAGCCGCGCTGGGCCTGGAGAGCGAGGATGATATTTTCCCGCACCGAGGCGGCGGCGATGATGCCATCGGTTTTCCTGTCTTCCGGGCAGAATCCGATGCCCAGTACTGAAGCCTGATGTGGCGATCGCAGGGTTTGCGGTTTGCCTTTGATCAACGCCGTGCCGCTGTCAGCAGGTTTGATACCGAAGATCACTTCGGCGGTTTCGGTACGTCCGGATCCCAGCAAGCCAGCCAGACCGACGATCTCGCCGGGGCGCACTTCGAGATCAAACGGTGCTATCGTTCCTTTTTTGCCGTAATTTTTGAACGCGGCAACGGGTTTGTCGCTCAACAATGTTCGCCCGGCACGCTGTAGCGCGTGGGTATCCAGCTCGCGCCCCAGCATCATTTTTACCAGTTCGATCTGCGGTAGCTCGCGCGTTTCCCGACAGCCTACGAAACTGCCGTTGCGTAAGACGGTGATCCGATCGCTGACCTGATAGACCTGATCGAGAAAGTGAGTGACAAAGATCAGGCTGACGCCGCGATCGCGCAACTGACGCATCAGGCCAAATAATAGCTCCATTTCCTGGGTGTCGAGGCTGGCGGTGGGTTCATCGAGGATCAGCACTTTGGCGGAGAGATCGATAGCCCGGCAAATGGCGACGATTTGCTGCATCGCCACCGAAAAACGGTTAAGCGGTTCGCGCACGTCGAGGGAGAAACCGTAAGATGCCATCAGTTCGGTGGCGCGCTTTTCCATCTCTTTACGGCGTAGAAGGCCGAAACGTTTGGGTTCGCGACCTATGAATAGATTATCAGCAACCGACATATTGGGTAGCAGGTTGACTTCCTGATAGACGGTGCCGATACCGAGTTGTTGTGCATGGGCGGTATTTTTCGGTGAGATAGTCTGGCCTTCCAGCCAGATGGTGCCGCGATCGGCGTGGTATACACCAGTTAATGCTTTGATTAGCGTTGATTTTCCCGCCCCGTTTTCACCAAGCAGCGCCATGATTTCGCCACGGCGCAGGCTGAAATCAACGTTGTCTAACGCTTTGACGCCGGGGAAAAATTTACTTAATCCTTCGGTGCGGAGGATCTCCTGGTGTTGGTCGGTCGTCATGGTTTCCCCCGGTGTAAAGCGTGCTCCCAGTAGGCATGATAAGACGCGGTAAGCGTCGCATCAGGCTTCAGTGCACCATCGCCGGATGCGGCGCGAGCGCCTTATCCGGCCTACGAATCGGCATCAGGCATAGCAACCCTCAATACCCCATATTTTTCTTCTTCTCTAACTCTTCTTTTGCGGTATCAGGCAGGTAAAGGGTGGATTTGGTTAACGTCAGCTTTTCAGGCATGGTGCCGTCTTTTTTGTATTTCTCCAGCGCATCGAAAGCGGGTCCCGCCATGTTCGGCGTCAGTTCAACACTGGCGTTCGCTTCGCCATCCATCATCGCTTTGTAGATGTCCGGTACACCGTCAATGGAACCCGTGAGGATATCTTTGCCCGGTTTCAGGCCCGCTTCTTTAATTGCCTGAATTGCACCAATCACCATGTCGTCGTTATGGGCGTAAACCATGCAGATGTTTTTGCCGTTGTTTTCCGCTTTGATAAAGCTCTCCATGACTTCTTTGCCTTTACTGCGGGTGAAGTCACCTGACTGCGAGCGGATAATTTTGATATTTGGCGCATTCTTAATGGCTTCGGCAAAGCCTTTCTTACGGTCAATGGCGACGCTGGCCCCAACGGTGCCCTGCAGCTCCACCACGTTGCATGGTTTGCCATTCACTTCTTTTACCAGCCAGTCACCGATCAACTTACCTTCGAGGATGTTGTCGGCAGTAACGGTGGTCATATAGAGAGATTTGTCTTTCACATCGATGGAACGGTCGAGCAAGAAGACCGGGATTTCGGCATCTTTCGCCTCTTTTAATACCGGTTCCCAACCCGTCGCAACCACTGGAGCGATAAAGATCGCATCCACCCCTTATGCAACGAAGGAACGTACCGCTTTAATCTGGTTTTCCTGCTTTTGCTGACCATCGGCAATTTTCAACGTAATTCCGCGTTTTTCGGCCTCACTTTTCGCCACATTGGTTTCTGCGGCGCGCCAGCCGGATTCCGATCCGACCTGCGAAAATCCTACGGTTAATGGAGCGGCCAACGCCATAGACGACATGGCTGCCGAGACTGCAGAGACTACAAGTAAGCGTTTCCACATAGGGTTGTCCTCGTCGGGGTAATTATTATTGGTGAAAAGATGTTCGCGAAAAAACTATAGACAATTCGTTATGTAACGGATTGCGTTACATCACACTTCAAAAAAGTAAATAAAACGTTAATCACAAGTTTGTAATCGCTTTCATCTCACTATGAAAAATGCGGCTACGGTTATGGATTTTCCTGCTCTGTATACCGTCTTAAAACTGGCGAAAAAGGAAAATGAAGACGAAAACAAGCAAAGACATTCGGCGCGAGTTGGCTATAATACTTGGCACTTGTTTGCCACATATTTTTAAAGGAAACAGACATGAGCTTACTCAACGTCCCTGCGGGTAAAGATCTGCCGGAAGACATCTACGTTGTTATTGAGATCCCGGCTAACGCAGATCCGATCAAATACGAAATCGACAAAGAGAGCGGCGCACTGTTCGTTGACCGCTTCATGTCCACCGCGATGTTCTATCCGTGCAACTACGGTTACATCAACCACACCCTGTCTCTGGACGGTGACCCGGTTGACGTACTGGTCCCGACTCCGTACCCGCTGCAGCCTGGTTCTGTGATCCGTTGCCGTCCGGTTGCCGTTCTGAAAATGACCGACGAAGCCGGTGAAGATGCGAAACTGGTTGCGGTTCCGCACAGCAAGCTGAGCAAAGAATACGATCACATTAAAGACGTAAACGATCTGCCTGAACTGCTGAAAGCGCAAATCGCTCACTTCTTCGAGCACTACAAAGACCTCGAAAAAGGCAAGTGGGTGAAAGTTGAAGGTTGGGAAAACGCAGAAGCCGCTAAAGCTGAAATCGTTGCTTCCTTCGAGCGCGCAAAGAATAAATAAGTTCTTCTAGCGCAATAACCCTGAACGCCGGGCTTCGGTTAGTAAGGGTTTTTTTATGCCCGCGATAAATAAACTCTCTATTCCACCATCATTATTCTCAGCGGTTGCAAGGCTTGAACGGTAAGAACAAGCAAACCCGACCACCATTTTGCTGTTCATAGCCACTTGCTGGAAGTTAGCCGACCTCACTCATACTCACCGTTCAAAGCGTGCCCCCGTTTTACCCCTGCACATTTGTGAACGCCAGCAGAGTTTTTTATGCGATTGCAGATATGGAAAGCGGCTCGGAGAGAAAAGCAAAAGATGGAAAAGTTACAAAAAAAAATCGCGAGATACATCGCATAAAACAACGCCACCCGAAGGAGGCGTGCTTTTATTATTACTTATCCCTGTCTAACCAGTCGCCGCTTTCAATTAGCTTTAATCCATCGACGGGTCGTTGATAAACGTACATCCATGCACTCCCATACGGCGTCTGAATCAACTGGCGCGCGTATTCACCGCCCCTGGTGCGCAAGGCATCAAGTTCGGCCAGCGTGGCGTTGTCAATACGATAAACTTCACCGTGTACCGTTCCGTTCCCCGGAACTGCGCCTGGATAGTGGCCCAGGCTATACAACTGGTAGTTATCGATACTGAAATCGCCCAGTAACTGGGCATTGGTCATCCAGTGACTGTTGCCTTGTTTGTGGCGTAAACTGCCGTAGACAAATATTCGCATTGCTAAAACTCGAACTGATAGAGCAAATCCAGTGCCTGGTCTACACCAGACACGGCTTCCAGATATAGCTTAGGCATCAGGCGATAACGTAACGTGAGTGTTGCTATAGAGTCAAATATACCCACGCCGTATTTCACTTGCAGACCTGGCAATACATAGCCGCTGACCACTACCTGGGAGGAGTCGCCTACTCCCAGGGTGTCGAGCGCTAAATTGCTTACGCCAAACGTCTCGCCGATTTTACCCACAATCTGGCCACTTTGCGCAACCCCCAGACCAATCAGCATCGAGGTCATTGCCGCACTGTCGCTCTGATCGCTCTCCAGCCCTTGTCCACGTAGCAAATAAGACAATGCAGCTTGTTGCGACATCGCCGGGTCAGAGAAGATCTCCGCTTTCGGTTCGTCCGCCAGACCAGTGACGCGAACTCCGGCGATTACATCGTCTTCTGTAGCATCCGGGTTACGAATAGCTTCAATATTAAGATACGGTTGATCCGGCGGACCAGAGAACAGTAACTCACCCTTACGCACAATCAGATCCTGACCATAGGCATGGAAGCGCCCTTCAGGGATGTTGATCTGCCCGTTCAGGCCCAGCCCTTGTTTGTCCTGTACGACGTTAAGATCGCCCGTCAGCCGCGCTTTCAGGCCAAAGGCGTCAATGCGCACATTGTTGCCAACGTGGACAATCAGGTTACTGTTAATCGGAATCGACGCCGTTTTCGGCTCTTCCGGTTGCAGGTTATCGTTAAGCATCACCACATCGCTGGAGACGCCTACTGCGCTTTCCGGCAGATCGTGCACCACGATGCGCGCCCACGGGACATCCACGCGACCATCGAGGGTAAACAGGTTTGGTGTAGCCTCGAATACAACATCTGGCGATACATCCATTCGTACCATCGGCGGCACGGTGATCCGCACTTTACTGCCTTTCGCCGTTACTCGTGCCCGCCAGTTTTCAATTTGGCTCCAGTCGGCATCACCGTTCAGGTAGATTTCACCCTGCTGGGTCCGTACTGTACCGGCAAGCGTCGAGCGCATACCGTTAAAGTTGACCGCAAGCTGGCTCGGCTGCATATCAAACGGCATAAAGTTGCCGTCGATATCCACACCCGTAACCTGAAGCTGACCAAACAACTGCGGGCTTTGCACATCACCACCCAGACGCAAGTTGGCACTCACCATCCCCGCTGCTTTTTCCCCACGGGTAAAGATGGGGTTTATCATCGCAAGGTTGAAGTTACGGATATTGACGTTGCCACCAAGATTACGGCGGCCTTGCGGATCGGTCACCTGCACCTGTCCATCAAACTGGCCGTTATTGGTCAGGCGGATGGTCCAGCCCAATTCGGCACGGTTGTTACGCAATTCCGCCGTCAGATTCAGTGTCTGAAACGCCACCGGCAGCGCCGCATCGTTGACGGTTTGCGTTACCTGCACGTTACGCCCCGAAAGGGTGATACTGCCCTGCGGCAGCCCCTCTTTCGTGGTGTCCCAGGCAACATCCGCTTTACCCGTGAAGATACCGCTGGCCTGAGTGGTTTCTGGCATAAACGGTTTCAGCATGGCGAGGTCGAAGCGGTTGAGATTCACCACCGCACGCCCTTCGGCCCCCGCATCGATAGTTTGCGGCACGCACAGTTCCGCATTCGGGTTAAGCCAGCAGTGTGGCCCGATGCTGATTTTTTGCTCCTTATTGCGGTAATCCAGCGCAATATCGCGGGTCAGCGACCACGGGCCGACCGGCGTCTGGAAGCGGGTATTGCTAAGAGTTCCCTTCCAGCGTTCTTCTTTGCGATCAAAACTTCCTGCCAGATTAAGCTGCCCGGAGACAGGCTCGCCCTGAATCCGCAACTGTAGCTCGTGCTGCTTTTCGCTGCCTTTGGCATTCAGGGTGACGAGGTTGATATTTACATCCGGCTGCGAAATTTGCTCAACGCGTACGTCGAGTTTCCCGGCGATCTGATCGGTGGATTTAATGTCGCCTTCCACGCGAACCTGCGCCACGGAAAGTTCCTGCCAGCGCAGGCCGCGCGCGGTGATATCTGCCAGTAGTTGTGGCGCTTCCACCGTGCCGCGTACTTTCACCAGCCCTTTCGCTGTACCGCCAAGCCCCGGCAGCGCGTTATCCAGCCCCGGCGCGTTGATGGTGGCATCAAGATTGAGATCTTTTACCCCCAGCTCGCCTTTCACTTCGGCACTGTTTGGCCCGAGTTCCAGATGAAGCCCAGGGATCATCCACTGCATATAACTGTTGCCTTTCAGCGTGCCGTCAACGTTCACTTTGTTCTGTTTGACGTTACCGGTCAGCTTCAGTTCTGGCACCTCCATCTGCCAGGTGCCGCCGTACAGGCTACCGCGGGTTTTAATCAAGCCATTGAGTTTCGACGGCCACTCCGGGAACTCTTTGGCGGTGTTAATGCCATTAAGCGTTAGCTCACCGCGCCAACTAATGGCCTGCTGCCAGTCGAGCAACGCCTTGAGTTCAGTTTTCCCTTCCAGCGCCGCGACGGTGAGTTTGTCGAGATTGACCTGCTGTTCATTACCTTTGGCATCAAGGGTAATGGTGGCTGGCGGGATCTCCTGTCCCTTCACTGCCGTACGCATAGAGAGCGTGTAATCGGTCATTTTGCCGGTAAGTTTCAGTTTCAGATCATCCGCCTGATACTGCTTCTCACCAGTGAACGGCCAGTAAAGCTGTTTGCTGTTCACTTCCACGTTGAGTGGCAATCCGGCTTCCGCCAGTCGCGTCTGGGCGCGTAAATCCATATCCACCGGACCGGAAAGGTTAACGCCTATCTCCAGCTGTTCGCGCAGCGCGCCGCCCACTTTCAGCTTCACCTTTTCACCTTTCAACGGCTCCACGTTCAGTGTGCTGTTGAGGGTGATATCCACCGGCCAGTTGTCTGACAGCTGCGCCGTGCCGCTGGCGTTGACGATCCCCTGGTTGGAATCGATATCCAGGGCGTCCAGTTTAGTATTGCCGTCAATGCTGCTCACTTTCAGCAGCATGGTGCGCACGGTGATGTCCGTGTCGCCCGTCACGCGCAGCTGCTCGCCCTTAAACTCTTCAATGTTCAGGTTAAGCGGCAAATGCACGTCGGTCATTTCCGGCAATACCGGGCGAGAAAAGAGATCTTTCAGCGTTTCGCCGAGCGGCTTTTCCTCCGGCTGCGGATTTTCAATTTTCGGTTCGACCACTTCTTCCTGCGCCACTTCCACCACTTTCGGCAGAGCAATCAGCAGGCCTTTCAGCGACGTCGGTTTCAGGGTCAGGGTTTTCTCCTGCCAGTTCAGGCCGGAGGTGAAGTCCATCACCGACACCGTGGTGTCATCAATCTTGATGTTGACGTTGTCCAGCGCCACCCGTGTCAGGGTGATGGGATACGGCGTGGAGAGATCCAGCGGACCGCTATCTTCCTCTTCTTCAACCTGTTCAGAAGGAGGCATTTTTTTACTGTCGATGTTGACCTGAATGTCTTTCAGCGCCAGGTCATTAATACAAACGCTACTGTTCCACAGGCACTCAAGACCGACCCCCAGATGCAGATTACCCGCTTTTACCGCCACGCCTAGCTGCTCATAACGAACGTCAGACAAGGTGAGATCGCGCCAGCCGCCGGTGACCTTGCCAATATCCAGTCCTGGCACCCAGCGATCCGCCGCTTTAAATACAAGATGCAGGCCGCTGGTGGTGCCCACCAGAAACGCCACCGATCCCAGCAACAGTAAGATAACGATAACCACGCCGAGGCTGATTTTTTTCCATAAACTCATAATTCTGGCCCCAGACCGATGTAAAACTGTAACCCGTGTTCGTCTTTATCCGCGACCGGTACGGCAAAATCGAGTTTGATTGGCCCGACCGGCGATTCCCAGCGTACGCCGACCCCGGTACCGGTTTTAAAGTCGCTGCGGCGAATATCGCTTACCGCTTCGCCACTATCGACAAACACCGCGCCCCACCATTTTCCGGTCACGTTGTACTGGTATTCCAGCGATCCGGTTATCAACTTCGAGGCCCCTTTCAGGTCACCGTTGGCGTATTTCGGGGCGATAGATTTGTATTTGTAGCCGCGAATACTGCGATCGCCCCCGACGAAGAAACGCAGATCCGGCGGTACTTTGTCGAAATCACCGGTTTCAATCCAGCCCAGCGTGCCGCGTGTCACAAAGCGATGGCGATCGTACAGTGTGCGGATCCAGACGTGCTGCGCCTGGAAAACGGAGAAATCGACATCTGAACCCCAGGCCGTGTTGGAGTAGTCGATAGAGTAGCGTTGCGAGTCTCCCCAGGTTGGCATCAGGCCACCACGAGAACGCGTGCGGCTAATCATCACCCCAGGATAAAACAGCATCGTGGTGTTGGTAATTTCACCCTGGGTAAAGTGGTCGAGGCTCCAGCGCAGGTTAATGGCACGCTGCCAGCCGCTGGAGAGATCCCAGTAGCGAGAAGCCACCAGCGTAGTGGAGTCAGATTCGGTATCGTTCAGGTCAGTGCGCTTAAAACCGCCCTGCACCAAATAATATTGTTCCAGTGGATTCTTCAGCAGCGGCATTTTATAGCTGAAGTCGAGGGTCTGTTCCGGCGCGGAAATACTGGTACTGGTGGTCAAACTGTGACCGTATGAGTTCATCCACGGCTTTTTCCACGTCGCTTTCACGCGCGGTCCCACGTCCGTAGAGTAACCGACCCCGGTTTCGATGGTGTTTTCTGTTCGCGGCGAAACCACGCCCGTCAATGGTAATACTTTCGTTTCGCGCGCTTTATCAAATTGTGGAGCCACCACCACCGAGTTAAACCAGCCGGTAGCAGAAAGTCGGCGGTTCAGTTCCGCCAGATCTTTCGATTCATACTCATCGCCCTCTTTAAACGGCACCAGATTTTGCAGGTATTCATCGCGGATTTGTGATCCTTCAAAGGTCACATGCCCAAAGCGGTAACGTTCGCCACTGTTATAATCAATATCCCAGAAGGCTTTATGCAGGCCGAGCGCAATGCCCAGCTGCGCTTTGGTAAATTCGCTATCGAAATAACCTTTACGCAACGCAATACTGGTTAAGGACTTTTTGAAATTTTCATAATCGCCCTGGTTCAGTACCGTACCAATAGCCGGGCGAGTATCGAGCAATTTCAAATAGTCTTTATCGGTCCGCGCGCCGCCGCGCAATACCACATCGGTGCCGCCAATTAACACCGGCACACCTGGCGTGACTTTGGCGATCAATACCTGCCGCCCTTTCTTTGGCGGTGGACGGAGATCAAATTCAATGGTCGGCTGGTAATAACCCAGCGCTTTCAGACCTTCACGGATGGCATCATCGACGCGTGCGCGAAAGCGACGGTCTGGCGTCACTTCATCACTTTCAATCGTAGAAAGCTGCGCACGAACGTTCTTTTCCAGCTGTCCCGATAACCCCTCGACCTGTAGACGGACGTTCGCGGCGACGGCAGATCCGCTTAAGCAGAGTAAGCTTACACAGCATAACTGTCGGATATAGCGCACATTTTCTCCTGAATATCCTTTTTTCCTGCCCCTGGAACGCCGTTAAACGGCTTAACAAAAATCCAGTAATATGGATTAAAAAGCAGACTAAACCCCAAATATTTCTTATGTTTTACTTTAGACCTATTCACGGTGGTTATTGTGTGCAAATACGCCTCTTGTTACAACCTTAACCCCAATGACCGATTTTCGGGAGAGCGACACCATGAGTTTATTTGATAAAAAGCATCTGGTTTCCCCCGCCGATGCCCTGCCTGGACGTAACACCCCGATGCCCGTAGCCACGCTGCATGCGGTCAACGGTCACTCAATGACCAATGTACCTGACGGAATGGAGATTGCCATTTTTGCGATGGGTTGTTTCTGGGGTGTGGAGCGTCTGTTCTGGCAGTTACCCGGCGTTTACAGCACCGCCGCAGGCTATACCGGCGGCTATACGCCAAATCCGACTTATCGGGAAGTGTGCTCCGGTGATACGGGTCATGCCGAAGCGGTACGCATTGTTTACGATCCTTCCGTCATCAGCTATGAGCAGTTGCTACAGGTATTTTGGGAGAATCACGATCCCGCCCAGGGAATGCGTCAGGGCAATGACCACGGCACGCAGTATCGTTCAGCGATTTATCCGCTGACCCCAGAACAGGATGCCGCAGCTCGCGCCAGTCTGGAACGTTTTCAGGCGGCGATGCTTGCCGCCGATGACGATCGTCACATCACCACGGAAATCGCTAACGCCACACCGTTTTATTATGCCGAAGATGACCACCAGCAATATCTGCATAAAAACCCATATGGTTATTGTGGAATTGGCGGAATTGGCGTCTGTCTGCCGCCGGAAGCATAGCGTTACGGGTACAAATGTAGTTTGTTGATAAAGTGCTCTTTGTCTATGCCTGATGCGGCTTAAACGACTTACCAGGCCTACAAAATCGCCCAAATTCAATATATTGCAAGGACTGCGTAGGCCTGATCGGCATAGCGCATCAGGCAGTATTGCATTTATCAGCAGTCTGAATTTTAACCCTCTGGCGACTTTACAGTACCTTACGCTATACTAGCCACTGAAAATGCCGGTTCACTTTCTTCGAATCGGCTTTCAATGTGTATTTCACACAAATTAATCAACTTTCCCTTCCGAGGGTCTGGCCTGAAAGGTCGGATAAGATATGTTAAACAGTATTTTAGTCATACTCTGCTTGATCGCTGTAAGTGCGTTCTTCTCGATGTCCGAGATCTCGCTTGCCGCCTCACGCAAAATCAAACTTAAACTGCTGGCTGATGAAGGCAATATAAATGCCCAACGCGTTCTGAATATGCAGGAAAATCCCGGCATGTTCTTTACCGTGGTCCAAATCGGTCTGAACGCAGTGGCGATTCTCGGCGGTATCGTCGGTGATGCGGCATTTTCTCCAGCTTTTCACAGCCTGTTCTCCCGCTATATGTCGGCAGAGCTCTCTGAGCAACTGAGCTTTATTCTCTCTTTCTCGTTAGTGACTGGCATGTTTATCCTGTTTGCGGATTTAACCCCGAAACGCATCGGTATGATTGCGCCAGAAGCGGTGGCTTTGCGTATCATCAACCCGATGCGCTTCTGCCTGTACGTTTGCACCCCGCTGGTGTGGTTCTTCAACGGCCTGGCGAACATGATCTTCCGTATTTTCAAACTGCCAATGGTACGTAAAGATGACATCACTTCTGATGACATCTACGCGGTAGTGGAAGCCGGTGCGCTGGCGGGCGTGTTACGTAAACAGGAACACGAGCTGATTGAAAACGTCTTTGAGCTGGAATCCCGTACCGTTCCGTCTTCAATGACACCGCGTGAAAACGTGATTTGGTTTGATCTCCACGAAGATGAGCAAAGCCTGAAGAATAAGGTGGCGGAACATCCGCACTCTAAGTTCCTCGTCTGTAATGAAGATATTGACCACATCATCGGTTATGTCGATTCTAAAGACCTGCTGAACCGCGTGCTGGCTAACCAAAGCCTGGCACTGAACAGCGGCGTACAAATTCGCAACACGCTGATTGTGCCGGATACGTTAACCCTTTCAGAGGCGTTGGAAAGTTTTAAAACCGCAGGTGAAGACTTCGCGGTGATCATGAACGAGTACGCGCTGGTGGTGGGGATCATCACCCTCAACGACGTGATGACCACGCTGATGGGCGATCTGGTCGGTCAGGGGCTGGAAGAGCAGATTGTCGCCCGTGATGAGAACTCATGGCTGATTGACGGCGGCACCCCAATTGACGACGTCATGCGCGTGCTGGATATTGACGAGTTCCCGCAGTCGGGCAACTACGAAACCATCGGCGGCTTTATGATGTTTATGCTGCGTAAGATCCCGAAACGCACCGATTCGGTGAAATTCGCCGGCTACAAATTTGAAGTGGTGGATATCGATAACTACCGCATCGACCAGCTGCTGGTGACCCGGATCGACAGCAAGGCCACCGCCCTTTCGCCAAAACTGCCTGACGCTAAAGATAAAGAAGAAAGCGTCGCGTAACCCCCAGAAACATCAACGGCTCCTGAATCAGGAGCCGTCTTATTACTGCATAGCACTTTGGTTAAGCCATCTCTGTTTGCAGACGCATAACCTGACGGTTAACTTCGGACATCACTGACAAATGCAGCTTATCCTTCACTTTTGGGATAAGAATCTTACCCTTATCAAATTCAAAAGCGCCAATGTCCTTGATGTATAACCGTCCACGGAACAGGATCTTTACGTACTTCGCCACCTGAAGTGGGTTGTACCGTTGGAAAATTTTCATTGTTATCTCCTGCTGAGTATTACGCCTGTGCGGTGCCACAATCGGCCCAACTATTATGAGGCGCAAATTTTAATGCTTAGTGACTATAGACTATCCGGGCAATGTTTCCACCGCGTATAACTTTTTTTACCTAAAGGTTACAATTATTCAGAATTATCTTTTTACCGAAGCGCGGTCTTCAGTATAAGCATTCATTTTTCATATGATTTGTGCGCTTGACCGCAAACTGGCATCACACTTGCGGGAAATTCGATAAATAGCACATATGATTAAAACTCAGACCCAAGTGGTCGGATCACCTGCATATCATAAGAAGGAAACACCATGACCCTACGCAAGATTCTGGCACTCACCTGCCTGCTGTTGCCGATGATGGCTTCCGCACATCAGTTCGAAATCGGTCAGCGAGTGCCGCCGATTGGCATTACCGATCGGGGCGAGTTGGTGCTTGATAAAGATCAGTTTAGCTACAAAACCTGGAACAGCGCGCAGTTAGTGGGAAAAGTGCGAGTACTGCAACATATTGCTGGTCGCACCTCTGCAAAAGAGAAAAACGCGACGCTGATTGAAGCGATTAAATCAGCGAAGTTACCGCACGATCGTTACCAGACCACCACCATTGTTAACACCGACGACGCGATTCCGGGTTCCGGCATGTTTGTGCGCAGCAGTCTGGAGAGTAATAAAAAGCTTTATCCCTGGTCGCAGTTTATTGTCGATAGCAATGGCGTCGCGCGCGGTGCCTGGCAGCTGGATGAAGAAAGTTCCGCTGTAGTGGTGCTGGATAAAGACGGTCGCGTGCAATGGGCCAAAGACGGGGCGCTCACACCGGAAGAGGTGCAGCAAGTGATGGACCTGCTGCAAAAGTTGCTCAAATAATGGCAATAACATAAATTCTGGAAAAATAATTTTCCCCTATCGTTATCTATGGGATAGGGGAATTAAGTCTCTGAGTTCTTACACCGAACTAATACTGGTAACGCTAGTTGCTCTTTTTTAAACGCCTCAATGGTCGATTTATATTTCTCGCAAATCTTTTCTTTGGTAATATTACTATCTGCGGCCAGATTCGCACTTACTATCGCATCCACTTGTTCGGCTAATTCGACTTGTTGGCAACCTGCATTAACCAGAAAATTATAAATAAGAGAGTAATCTTCATCCTCCAAAACAACAGAGGAACCATTACGAAAACGTTCATCCCCTCCATAGATTTTAAGCGCAAAGCCCAAAGATTCTATGACTATGGCAAAATTATCATCAATTATTTTTTCGTAAATATACCATCCATCGCATTCTTTAATTCCACCGCCTGGTATTTGGAGTTCAAATTTACCCCGTTTTAATTTGCTTACTACATCCTCCAATAAGGCATAACCGAAAGATACGTCACCAAACGCCTGGCGAATATAACCTTTAATCCTTTTTGGTATGTCAGACTGTTTTTTCTGCAAAATATCACAGGCATACAATCTTCTGTTTTGTTCTAACGGAAACTCGCGGTTTTTGAAATCCATGAATGAGTTATACTCATTTATTGTTATGGGAATTTCTTCGTATTCAAACCCACTGCCTCGCAATGTTATTGTATATTCAGCACCGTTATCTTTAAGGCTGAAACTGATAAGAAAATTATCCATGGCATTAACAGTTTCATTTTTTGATGAAAGCACTTGATAACTATTTTTATCAATCTGTGTTGCGCAACGAAAGGACTCCCGCAAAGTTAACAGACTATCATAATTCGAAACCCAATCTTTTTTCTTAAATGCATGCTGAATATTATTAAAAAAATCGTTTGAATGTGTTTTTGTATGCGATGACTTTACAAATAACTCCACCGCACCAATAAAATTATTGTGTCTGATCCTGGGTAACATATGGCTACCTTATTTTATTTGGTTATTTTATGTCGCCATTAAATATCTCATTATAGAAGTAAACTATCAAAAAACGCTCATTATTAAAATGTAACTTACTAGCAATTGAATTTTTGCACTTTAAATACAATCTCTTTTTATTTATAACTTTTTAGGTTGGGATAAATCAGGATGGCAGAATCAGGAAATACACTGTTTCTGCCATCTGAATTTAGTAAATGGACACTCTGAACCCCGGATTCAGGAACGACTCGCGCGGAGTGTAATCCAGCGGTTTACCCTGCCAGTCGTGAACGTGCGCTCCGGCAGCTGCAGCCACAGCATGTCCGGCGGCGGTGTCCCAAATATTCGTTGGTCCGAAGCGCGGGTACAGCTGCGCCTGTCCTTCCGCCACCAGGCAGAATTTCAGCGAAGAGCCGATGGACGTGGTCTGATGTTCGCCAAGCTGTTGCAGATACTCTTTCAGCTCCGCATCTGCATGGGAACGGCTGATAACCACCAGCGGCGGGCGCGCATCGCGGACCTGAATCAGCTTGCGCACACCGCACTCTTCTTTCCAGGCCTTGCCTTCTGCCGCGCTGTACATTACGTTCATTACCGGCGCATACACCACACCTAAAATCGGTTTGCCATGGTCAATGAGCGCAATGTTAACGGTGAATTCGCCATTACGTTTAATAAACTCTTTAGTACCATCCAGCGGGTCTACCAGCCAGTAACGCTGCCAGTGCTGACGGACTTCCCAACCGGGAGGATCTTCTTCAGAAAGGACCGGAATATCCGGTGCCAGCGTACGTAAACCGTCCATGATAACGGTGTGAGCGGCAATATCCGCTGCCGTTACCGGAGAATTGTCCGCTTTGCTGACGACGTCCATCGGTTTCGTCCCGTCGTAGACCTGCATAATGGCATCGCCTGCATTCCGTGCAAGCTGGCATACTTGATCTAACATTTCTCCACCTCGTCTCTGTGAGCGGTGTTAACTTATTGTTTTACTTATACCCTATCGTTAATGAATGCGCCAACTGTGATAGTGTCATCATTTTCAAAGCGTAAAATTGTGGCATTCTTCACTGTTCTATAAGTAAGGCGTTTATTCTCCCTTTTCTTTCGTATTCCCGATGATAAAAGGATGTCCCTGATGATTAAGTTTAGCGCAACGCTCCTGGCCACGCTGATTGCCGCCAGTGTGAATGCAGCGACGGTCGATCTGCGTATCATGGAAACCACTGATCTGCATAGCAACATGATGGATTTCGATTATTACAAAGACACCGCCACGGAAAAATTCGGACTGGTACGTACGGCAAGCCTGATTAACGATGCCCGCAATGAAGTGAAAAACAGCGTACTGGTCGATAACGGCGATTTGATTCAGGGGAGTCCGCTGGCCGATTACATGTCGGCGAAAGGATTAAAAGCAGGTGATGTTCATCCGGTTTATAAGGCGCTGAATACGCTGGATTATACGGTCGGTACACTCGGCAATCATGAATTTAACTACGGTCTGGATTACCTGAAAAATGCGCTGGCGGGAGCGAAATTCCCTTATGTAAATGCCAACGTCATTGACGCCAGAACCAAACAGCCAATGTTTACACCGTATTTAATTAAAGATACCGAAGTGGTCGATAAAGACGGAAAAAAACAGACGCTGAAGATTGGCTATATTGGCGTCGTGCCGCCGCAAATCATGGGCTGGGATAAAGCTAATTTATCCGGAAAAGTGACGGTGAATGATATTACCGAAACCGTGCGCAAATACGTGCCTGAAATGCGCGAGAAAGGTGCCGATGTCATTGTCGTTCTGGCGCATTCCGGGCTGTCTGCCGATCCGTATAAAGTAATGGCGGAAAACTCAGTTTATTACCTCAGTGAAATTCCGGGCGTTAACGCCATTATGTTTGGCCATGCTCACGCCGTTTTCCCGGGTAAAGATTTTGCTGATATCGAAGGGGCTGATATCACCAAAGGCACGCTGAATGGTGTTCCGGCGGTAATGCCGGGCATGTGGGGCGATCATCTTGGGGTGGTCGACTTACAACTCAGTAATGACAGCGGTAAATGGCAGGTGACGCAGGCGAAAGCGGAAGCACGGCCGATTTACGACATCGCCAATAAAAAATCCCTCGCGGCGGAAGACAGCAAGCTGGTAGAAACACTCAAAGCCGATCACGATGCCACACGCCAGTTCGTCAGCAAGCCAATCGGTAAATCTGCCGACAATATGTATAGCTATCTGGCGCTGGTGCAGGACGATCCGACCGTGCAAGTCGTGAACAACGCGCAAAAAGCGTATGTCGAACATTACATTCAGGGCGATCCGGATCTGGCAAAACTGCCGGTGCTTTCAGCTGCCGCACCGTTTAAAGTTGGTGGTCGCAAAAATGACCCGGCAAGCTATGTGGAGGTGGAAAAAGGCCAGTTGACCTTCCGTAATGCCGCCGATCTTTATCTCTACCCCAATACGCTGATTGTAGTGAAAGCCAGCGGTAAAGAGGTGAAAGAGTGGCTGGAGTGCTCCGCCGGACAGTTTAACCAGATTGCTCCTAACAGCACGAAACCACAGTCACTCATCAACTGGGATGGTTTCCGCACTTATAACTTTGATGTTATTGATGGTGTGAATTATCAGATTGATGTTACCCAACCCGCCCGCTATGACGGCGAGTGCCAGATGATTAATGCCAATGCAGAGCGGATTAAGAACCTGACCTTTAATGGCAAGCCGATTGATCCGAACGCTATGTTCCTGGTTGCCACCAATAACTATCGCGCTTACGGCGGCAAATTTGCCGGTACGGGCGACAGCCATATCGCTTTTGCTTCACCGGATGAGAACCGCTCGGTGCTGGCAGCGTGGATTGCTGATGAGTCGAAACGTGCGGGGGAAATTCATCCGGCGGCAGATAACAACTGGCGTTTAGCACCGATAGCTGCCGATAAGAAACTGGATATCCGTTTCGAAACTTCCCCGTCAGATAAAGCCGCAGCGTTTATTAAAGAGAAAGGGCAGTATCCGATGAATAAAGTCGCGACCGATGATATCGGGTTTGCGATTTATCAGGTGGATTTGAGTAAGTAAAACACTTCTTTTTCGGCCTATAAATCAACCGCATCCGGCATTTATTGGCGGATGCGATGCTGCCGTATCTTATCCACCCTACAAGCCATGAACCGTAGACCGGATAAGCGCAGCGCATCCGGCAGTTATGCCGCACGTTCATCCCGCACCGCCAACACCTCGGGCAAATTCAACTCAATCCAGTCCGCCAGTGCAGCAACCTTTTCGCTCACCTGCTCGCCCAGCGGCGTGAGGCTATATTCCACATGCGGCGGCACCACCGGATACGCGATACGGTTAAGAAAACCATCCTGTTCTAACGCCTGTAACGACTGCGCAAGCATCTTTTCACTCACCCCACCGATTTTGCGCCGCAGGTCGCTAAAGCGATGAGTACCTTCGCGTAGCGCCACCAGAATCAACACCCCCCAACGGCTGGTGACGTGTTTCAACACCTCGCGCGACGGGCACTGTTCCGCAAAGAGATTACCCTCTTTCAGTTGTTGTGACAGGCTAACCTGACTCATTTCATACTTACCTTTTTGCACGTACTTACTAAAAGTAAGTTTAGGTGTTAGCGTATTTAAACACAAGACAAAACGATGGAGACTTCCCATGATCGCTATTACTGGTGCCACTGGCCAACTTGGTCACTATATTATTGAATCCTTGATGAAAACGGTTCCTGCCAGCCAAATAGTGGCTATCGTTCGTAATCCGGCAAAAGCCCAGGCCCTGGCAGCACAAGGCATTACCGTGCGTCAGGCTGACTACAGCGATGAAGCCGCACTGACATCTGCACTTCAGGGAGTGGAAAAACTACTGCTGATCTCTTCCAGCGAAGTGGGTCAACGTGCCCCGCAGCATCGTAATGTTATTAATGCCGCAAAGGCGGCTGGCGTGAAATTTATCGCTTATACCAGCCTGCTACATGCAGATACCTCCCCGCTCGGCCTCGCCGATGAGCACATCGAGACGGAGAAAATGCTGGCTGATTCTGGCATCGTTTACACCCTGCTGCGCAACGGCTGGTACAGCGAAAACTACCTCGCCAGCGCCCCGGCAGCACTGGAACACGGCGTATTTATCGGTGCGGCTGGCGATGGCAAAATCGCCTCAGCAACGCGGGCAGATTATGCGACAGCTGCGGCACGCGTGATTAGCGAAGCCGGTCACGAAGGCAAGGTTTACGAACTGGCGGGCGATAGTGCCTGGACGTTGACACAGTTAGCGGCAGAGCTGACCAAACAGAGCGGCAAACAGGTTACCTATCAAAATCTGAGCGAAGCCGATTTCGCCGCGGCACTGAAAAGCGTCGGACTGCCCGACGGACTGGCGGATATGCTGGCGGATTCTGACGTTGGCGCATCGAAAGGTGGTCTGTTTGATAACAGCAAAACGCTTAGCAAATTGATTGGCTGCCCAACGACAACGTTAGCCGAAAGCGTAAGCCATCTTTTTAATGTTAATAACTAGTTAATTAAAGTGGCATCCTCCCGCATCCTCTCTGATAATGACGGGATGCCGGGAGCAATCATGTCTGCTTCCTGAACGTTTCTTCTGACAGACCAATGGATGCCAGTAATGATTAGCGGCGTGCTGTACGCCCTGTTAGCAGGGTTGATGTGGGGGCTTATTTTTGTCGGGCCGTTGATCGTGCCGGAATACCCGGCGATGTTGCAGTCGATGGGGCGTTATCTGGCGTTAGGGTTAATTGCGCTACCCATTGCCTGGCTGGGACGCGTGCGTCTGCGTCAGTTGGCGCGTCGGGACTGGCTTACCGCCTTGATGCTCACTATGATGGGCAACCTCATTTATTACTTCTGCCTTGCCAGTGCCATTCAACGTACTGGCGCGCCTGTTTCCACGATGATTATCGGCACCCTGCCGGTGGTGATTCCTGTCTTTGCCAATCTGCTTTATAGCCAGCGCGACGGCAAACTCGCGTGGGGAAAACTCGCCCCGGCACTGATTTGTATTGGCATCGGCCTGGCGAGTGTGAATATTGCTGAGTTAAACCACGGACTCCCCGATTTTGACTGGGCACGTTATACCTCTGGCATCGTGCTAGCGTTAGTTTCCGTGGTCTGCTGGGCATGGTATGCCCTGCGCAACGCCCGCTGGCTGCGGGAAAATCCCGACAAACATCCGATGATGTGGGCGACGGCGCAGGCGCTGGTCACGCTGCCGGTTTCTCTCATCGGCTATCTCGTCGCCTGTTACTGGCTGAATATACAAACGCCGGACTTCTCCTTACCTTTTGGCCCCCGTCCGCTGGTGTTTATTAGTCTGATGGTTGCGATAGCCGTGCTTTGCTCATGGGTTGGCGCACTCTGCTGGAACGTCGCCAGCCAGCGATTACCGACAGTGATTCTCGGGCCGCTGATTGTTTTCGAAACGCTGGCAGGTTTGCTGTACACCTTTTTACTCCGCCAGCAAATGCCGCCGCTAATGACGCTGAGCGGTATCGCGCTGTTAGTGATTGGCGTGGTCATCGCGGTCAGAGCAAAACCAGAAAAACCTTTAACTGAATCTGTCTCAGAAAGTTGACATGCTGGCAGTGAGTTAAATAAGCCTCTGCTACGTAAGGGTTATAGCTTTTGCCTTAAAGGTGTATTTAAAATACATCTTATCTTATTAAGAATGAGGTATCAGCTATGGCTTATCGCGACCAACCTTTAGGTGAACTGGCGCTCTCTATCCCTCGCGCTTCGGCTCTGTTTCGTAAATATGATATGGATTACTGCTGTGGCGGTAAGCAGACGCTGGCGCGCGCGGCGGCACGTAAAGAACTGGATGTTGAGGTCATTGAAGCTGAACTGGCAAAGCTTGCTGAACAACCGATTGAGAAAGACTGGCGTAGCGCCCCGCTGGCAGAAATCATTGACCATATCATCGTGCGCTACCACGATCGTCACCGCGAGCAGCTGCCGGAGCTGATCCTGCAAGCGACTAAAGTCGAGCGCGTTCACGCCGACAAACCGAGCGTGCCAAAAGGGCTGACAAAATACCTGACCATGCTGCATGAAGAGCTTTCCAGCCACATGATGAAAGAAGAGCAGATCCTCTTCCCGATGATCAAACAAGGCATGGGCAGCCAGGCAATGGGGCCAATCAGCGTAATGGAAAGCGAGCACGATGAAGCGGGCGAACTGCTGGAAGTGATCAAACACACTACCAATAACGTCACACCGCCGCCAGAAGCCTGCACCACCTGGAAAGCGATGTATAACGGCATTAATGAACTGATTGATGACCTGATGGATCACATCAGTCTGGAAAACAATGTACTGTTCCCACGCGCCCTAGCGGGTGAGTGATCTAAAAGCTGGATGGCATTGCGCCATCCAGCATGATAATGCGGTTATTTCCGCAGTTCAGCAGCCCGCTTCTTACCAATAAACAGCCAGCCCAACCCCAGCGCGATAAACCACAGCGGGGTAACCAGCAGCGCCTGGCGAGTGTCATCTTCCAGTGTCAGCAACACGACCACGAACACAAAGAACGCCATACATACCCAGCACATCAGCTTGCCGAGCGGCATCTTGTAGATCGACTTTTCATGCAGATGAGGACGCTGTTTGCGGTACACCAGGTAAGAGCAAAGGATAATCGTCCAGACGAACATAAACAGAATCGCGGAAACGGTTGTAATCATCGTGAACGCGCCAATCACGCTAGGATTCACATACAACATCACCACGCCGCCGAGCAGACAGATACACGAGAAGGTCAACCCTTTCGCGGGTACTGCGCGCTTAGAAAGTTTAGCGAACGCTTTCGGCGCAACACCTTCCTGCGCCAGACCAAACAGCATACGGCTGGTAGAGAAGACACCGCTGTTAGCGGAAGACGCCGCAGAGGTCAGCACCACAAAGTTGATCACGCTGGCAGCCGCAGGCAAACCTACCAACACAAACAGCTCAACGAACGGGCTTTTCTCCGGGACTACCGAACTCCACGGTGTCACGGACATAATCACAATCAGCGCGAAGACGTAGAACATAATGATACGGATCGGAATGGAGTTAATCGCGCGTGGCAGTGATTTCTCCGGATCTTTGGTTTCCGCAGCTGTTGTACCTACCAGCTCAATCCCCACGAAAGCGAAAACCGCTATCTGGAATCCGGCAAAGAAGCCACTTAAACCTTTCGGGAACCAGCCGCCGTCATTCCACAAATGCGCGAATGACGCTTCCACACCGGTCGGTGACTGAAAGTGCATCGCCACCATGACCAGGCCGACGACAATCAGCGACACGATGGCGACGATTTTGATCATCGCAAACCAGAACTCCATCTCACCGAACATTTTCACGGTGGCAAGGTTGAGCGTCAGCAGCAGCACTATCACCGCCAGCGAGGCGACCCAGTCGGAGAGATCGGGGAACCAGAACTGAGCATAAGCCGTGATCGCCACCACGTCTGCCATACCGGTTACAACCCAGCAGAACCAGTAAGTCCAGCCGGTGAAATATCCCGCCCACGGCCCCAGTAAATCGGAAGCGAAGTCACTAAAAGATTTGTATTCCAGATTCGAAAGCAGCAATTCCCCCATTGCCCGCATCACGAAAAAGAGCATAAAACCAATGATCATATAAACGAAAATGATCGACGGCCCGGCAAGGCTAATCGTTTTGCCGGACCCCATAAACAACCCAGTACCAATGGCACCTCCAATGGCAATAAGCTGAACATGTCGGTTTGTGAGATTGCGCCGTAGCGACTGTTCAGCCGGAGCCTGATCATCGGCAACGACTTTTACCTGATCTACCATGTTTTTTCTTCCTGTACCTGTCTGTGTTGTTCAGGCTCTACGGCCTTTAGTCAGTCTATGATACGACGAATCTGTATCGGGACTCATCGATATTAGGTAACAATACGCGGGATGAATACTAAGATTTAGATCTAATGTTAATTTTATGTTTAAAGTGAGTGTCATATCACGGTGATAACGCGAAACAGCTCACAAAAATACACGCTTACGGGGTCTTTGCAACACAAAATAGCGCCGTTTGGCAAACTGAAGGGTTTATTGCTGAATGCCTGCTCCCCTCTGGTTCGAGGGGAACAGAATGCGCTGCTTAGAGGATTTCCAGCAGTTCGACTTCAAACACCAGGGTGCTGAACGGAGGGATGGATGCACCTGCGCCGCGCTCGCCATATGCCAGTTCCTGCGGGATAGTCAGTTCCCATTTAGAACCTACCGGCATCAGAGTCAGTGCTTCAATCCAGCCAGGGATCACGCCATTAACCGGGAATTCAGCGGGTTCACCACGAGCAACGGAGCTGTCAAACACGGTGCCGTCGATCAGTTTACCGGTGTAATGAACACGAACGCGGTCGGTACGTGCCGGAATTGCGCCTTCACCCTGGTTGATCACGCGGAATTGCAGGCCAGATTCGGTGCTATTCACACCTTCTTTTTTGGCGTTTTCTTCCAGGTATTTCACGCCTTCAGCAGCCATCGCCTGGAAACGCTGACGACGAACGGCATCGGCGCGTTCGTGGATTTCACGCAGCGCGCGATGCACCACATCAACCGGCACAGCCGGATGTTTGCCTTCCAGCGCATCGGCAATACCTGCAACCAGTGCTTCTGGCAGCAGCCCTTCCAGGCCAGATTCACTCAGTTGTTGCCCTACCTGCAAACCAATGCCGTAGCTTGCTTGCGCTTCGATGGTGTCAAAAGTTGGGGTGGTCATCGTATTTCCTTTCTTAGGGTATAAAAGTAGCGGGCAGCATATCAGCCACACTTCTTTGGGTAAAACTTTGTCGCAGGAATGATGACAAATCCCGGGGAAAAAGAAACAATAGCAATATCCCGTATGAATATAATAAAGGCGGGTTTACCACGGACATCATAGCGTTAGCTTATTCATAGGCTATGATTGAGGAACAAGACGTGGAGCAGGAGGAAACCATGCCCGGGCGCTTTGAACTAAAACCAACCCTGGAGAAAGTCTGGCACGCGCCGGACAATTTTCGCTTCATGGACCCGCTGCCGCCGATGCATCGTCGGGGGATCATTATTGCCGCCATTGTATTGGTGGTCGGATTTCTGCTTCCATCTGATGATACGCCCAACGCGTCGGTGGTGACGCGTGAAGCGCAGTTAGATATTCAGTCGCAATCACAACCGCCGACAGAAGAACAGCCGCAAACTACCCAAACGCAACCATTCCAGCCAGATAGCGGAATTGATAATCAATGGCGCTCTTACCGTGTCGAACCCGGTAAAACGATGGCGCAGCTGTTCCGCGACCACGGACTGCCCGCTACCGATGTCTATGCAATGGCGCAGGTAGAAGGCGCGGGTAAGCCGCTGAGTAATTTGCAAAATGGGCAGATGGTGAAAATCCGCCAGAACGCCAGCGGCGTGGTGACGGGCTTAACCATTGATACGGGGAATAATCAACAGGTCCTGTTTACCCGCCAGCCGGATGGCAGTTTTATTCGTGCGCGGTAGATGAAGGGTCAACCAAAAGCCAGCTAAGGATTGTCTCTTTGATGACCTTACGTCTGGCTTCCAGTGCCTGGGGGGAAACCATACTGATATGATAAACTAGGCCAAGCGTATGCTGGTTGATCAAATAATATCCCCCAAGCGCAGCAATATTAATATTCACCTGCAATGGGTCGATACCTGGCTTAAAAATATTGTATTTCTTCCCTTCATCCAATAAGGATTCCATTAACTGCAAGTGAGCATGGTTAATTTCTAAGAGACGCTGTGATTTTGCATAATGCACACCTTTACTTTGATTTTCACTATGCACAATTTTTAAAAACCAAGGATTAGCAATATAATAATCCCATGTAAAATCAATAATTTTCTCAATGGCTTTTTGTGGCGGAAGATCTGAGAAATCAAGGGCCTTTTCTTTTTGTCGAATATCGTTCCAGGTATATTCCAGCACTTCGATAAATAAATTTTCTTTATTACCAAAGTGGTGATAAACCGTCTGTTTACTACACCCTGCTGCCTTTACAATATTATCTACTCTGGCCCCTTCATAACCATATTCGGCAAATTCATTAACCGCACATAGCAGCAATTTTTCCTTCAGGCTCTGTACGTTGCTGGTATCAATATACATAACGCTTCCCCACGACCTCTTCGTGGTGACTATCATAACCTGATTTGATTTCAGCTTCAGAAAAAAGGGCAAAAACTTGTACTTTCATCAGGTTATCAAATGTCCTGTGATCGCCATCGCATATCAACCAACTAGATGGTTTATCTTTTTATCCTCCAGTCGCAAGCTAATCATCACCAAGGAAACAAAATTCAAAAAAGAGAGCTATTGTATGAAATCCACTCGTCCTGTTGCCGTGATTACCGGAGCCACTCGCGGTATTGGAAAGGGCTGTGCGCAGGAGCTTGCTCGTGGCGGGTTTAACCTGCTGATTAACGATCGTCCCGATGCCGACAGCGTAGAAAAACTGCATATCACACAACAAGAATGTTTGGCGGAAGGCGTGGAAGTGATTTGCTTCCCTGCTGATGTCGGTGATCTATCTCTGCATGAGGAGATGCTCGACGCGGCGCAAAACCAGTGGGGGCGGCTGGACTGTCTGCTCAATAACGCGGGGATTTCAGTGAAAAAACGCGGTGACCTCCTCGACCTCGAACCAGACAGCTTCGATCAAAACATTGCCATTAACACCCGCGCGCCGTTCTTCCTTGCTCAGGCATTCAGTAAGCGCTTACTGGCACAGCCGAAACCGGAAGCGGAGCTGCCGCACCGCTCGATTATTTTCGTCAGTTCCATCAACGCCATCATGCTGGCGATGAATCGCGGCGAATACACCATTGCCAAAACCGCCGTTTCTGCCGCTGCTCGTCTGTTTGCTGCTCGCCTTTGTAATGAACAAATTGGCGTTTATGAAGTGCGCCCTGGTCTCATCAAAACTGATATGACTATTCCGGCAACGGCTTATTACGACGAACTGATTGCCAAAGGTCTGGTGCCGTGGGGACGTTGGGGTTATCCGGCTGATATTGCTTCCACCGTCCGCGCGATGGCGGAAGGTAAACTGATTTACACCTGTGGTCAGGCGGTCGCAATCGACGGCGGCTTAAGTATGCCGCGCTTCTGAGGCTGAATCATGAGAGATCTGTTACAACGCCCGGATTTATTCAGTATCAATACCGCGACACTGGGCTATAAAACGCCGCTACCCGCCATTATTGATGCCTGCGCCGCACGCGGTATTGGCGCAATTGCCCCCTGGCGCAGGGAGTTGCAGGGTGAAGATCTCCAGCAAATCACCCGCCAGCTTGCCGCCAGTAACATGAGCGTTTCCGGTTTGTGCCGTAGCACTTACTACACCGCGCCGACACTGGCGGAACGCAAACTGGCGATTGATGATAACCGCCGGGCGCTGGACGACGCAGCGGTGCTTAACGCCGCCTGTTATATGCAGGTGGTTGGCGGTCTGCCAACGGGCACTAAAGATCTATATGAAGCGCGAGAACAAGTGAAACAAGGGATTCGCCAGTTGCTGCCACATTCGAAAGATGTCGGCGTGCCAATTGCGCTGGAGCCACTGCACCCGATGACAGCTGCCGATCGCTCTTGCCTGTGCACGTTACGTCAGGCGCTGGACTGGTGTGATGAACTCGATCCCGATGGTGAGTTTGGCCTCGGCGTGGCGGTGGATGTTTATCACGTCTGGTGGGATCCGGATCTCGCCAGTCAGATCCTGCGTGCCGGAAAACGCATCCTCGCGTTTCATGTTTCCGACTGGTTAATGCCGACCACTGATCTGGTCAATGACCGTGGTATGCCGGGAGATGGCGTCATCAATATTCCGTCAATTCGTCGGCTGGTTGAAAACGCCGGATTTAATGGTGCTATTGAACTGGAAATATTCTCGCCTTACTGGTGGCAGAAAGATATTAACAGCACGGGTAATGACTCCAACTTACTGATAGTGTTTTATGTTCAGATAATGCCCGATGACCTTGTCATGCAGCTCCACCGA
>NZ_JBDYCV010000055.1:0-27757 GCF_040495915.1 Shigella sp. FJ200513
TCAGAAGTGAAACGCCGTAGCGCCGATGGTAGTGTGGGGTCTCCCCATGCGAGAGTAGGGAACTGCCAGGCATCAAACTAAGCGAAAGGCCATCCGTCAGGATGGCCTTTTTGCATTGGCGCAGAAAAAAATGCCTGATGCGACGCTGCGCGTCTTATACTCCCACATATGACAGATTCAGCAACGGATGCGGTTTCCCCAACTTGCCTACTTCCATACGTGTCCTCCTTACCAGAAATTTATCCTTAAGCTCCTCAATAACCATTTTCCTGCTAACTAAATTCATGGTTTAGGTTGCATAATGATACGCAACAAATGTATAACATTTTCTTTACCAAAAGAAATAAACAAAAGCGACCAACAAAAGCATCGGATTACGGCAGGAGACATAATGGCATGGCTGAAAGTACTGTAACGGCAGACAGCAAACTGACAAGTAGTGATACTCGTCGCCGCATTTGGGCGATTGTGGGGGCCTCTTCAGGTAATCTGGTCGAGTGGTTCGATTTCTATGTCTACTCGTTCTGTTCACTCTACTTCGCCCACATTTTCTTCCCTTCCGGGAACACGACGACTCAACTACTACAAACAGCAGGTGTTTTTGCTGCGGGATTCCTGATGCGCCCAATAGGCGGTTGGCTATTTGGCCGCATAGCCGATAAACATGGTCGCAAAAAATCGATGCTGTTATCGGTGTGTATGATGTGTTTCGGATCGCTGGTTATCGCCTGCCTCCCAGGTTATGAAACTATAGGTACGTGGGCTCCGGCATTATTGCTTCTCGCTCGTTTATTTCAGGGATTATCCGTTGGCGGAGAATATGGCACCAGCGCCACCTATATGAGTGAAGTTGCCGTTGAAGGGCGCAAAGGTTTTTACGCATCATTTCAGTATGTGACGTTGATCGGCGGACAACTGCTAGCCCTACTGGTTGTCGTGGTTTTACAACACACCATGGAAGACGCTGCACTCAGAGAGTGGGGATGGCGTATTCCTTTCGCGTTAGGAGCTGTGTTAGCTGTTGTGGCGTTGTGGTTACGTCGTCAATTAGATGAAACTTCGCAACAAGAAACGCGCGCTTTAAAAGAAGCTGGATCTCTGAAAGGATTATGGCGCAATCGCCGTGCATTCATCATGGTTCTCGGTTTTACCGCTGCGGGCTCCCTTTGTTTCTATACCTTCACCACTTATATGCAGAAGTATCTGGTAAATACTGCGGGAATGCATGCCAACGTGGCGAGTGGCATTATGACTGCCGCATTGTTTGTATTCATGCTTATTCAACCACTCATTGGCGCGCTGTCGGATAAGATTGGTCGCCGTACCTCAATGTTATGTTTCGGTTCGCTGGCAGCCATTTTTACCGTTCCTATTCTCTCAGCATTGCAAAACGTTTCCTCGCCTTATGCCGCTTTTGGTCTGGTGATGTGTGCCCTGCTGATAGTGAGTTTTTATACATCAATCAGTGGAATACTGAAGGCTGAGATGTTCCCAGCACAGGTTCGCGCATTAGGCGTTGGTCTGTCATATGCGGTCGCTAATGCTATATTTGGTGGTTCGGCGGAGTACGTAGCGTTGTCGCTGAAATCAATAGGAATGGAAACAGCCTTCTTCTGGTATGTGACCTTGATGGCCGTGGTGGCGTTTCTGGTTTCTTTGATGCTACATCGCAAAGGGAAGGGGATGCGTCTTTAGTGACGGGTCAGTTGCCAGACGGTATAGCCGGTGCTTGCACCGGCGACATCCCAGGCCAAATCCTTCCAGCTCCAGCCGCTCCCTTCGGGGCGGCTATCCCAAAGCTCTTTTGACGCCCCCAAACTGACAGAGAACATCAATCCAAACATGGCACTGCGATCCCGGCTCATCCCCTGATGCTGTGAATATTCATTTCCGGCGGCGGAAAGTATCGCCGAGGCGATAAAGTGTTGAGCTTTATCCTGCCCACTCCAGCTATCGTTATCCATATGGCTGCATTCAGAAAGTAACAATAGCGAACAGACAAAAAGAATACGCAAAACGTGGCCTCCAAAAAACAAACCCCGTACAGGACGGGGTTGTGATTACAGGATGCGGCTAATTAATCGGTCGATGCGGATACGGCGCAAACGGCGGATGAGTTTACGAACCTTCACCGGATAATCGGCAATACTTTGCAGATCGCGATAGTGCTTAACGATGGTGGTACGCTCGCGGATCAGCTCCAGTTCTTTCTCTCGCTGCGGCGCAAGCTCCAGTTGTGGATCGTGGATCAAAATGGCGTTTTCCAGATCCAGACGCCAGGCGCGCGGGTTCAGGTTATTACCGGTGATCAACATCCACTTATCATCAACCCACATCCCTTTCAGGTGATAGGTGTTGTCGTCATCTTTCCATAACCGAACCACTAGCTGGTCAGTATTGACGTAATACTGCAAACGGCTCAGGAAACGACGCAGATTGATCTCATAGAGATAAGGCAATGCGCCAATTATCTTGAAAGGTTCATCTTCCGGAATGTAGAAGTCGTTCGCGGTTTTATCACCAACAATAATTTCGACCTTTTTCCCTTCGCGCAGCAACTGGATAATATTGCGCACAAGGATTGCTGGCAGGTTGAAGTATGGCGTACAGATGGTTAGTTTCTGCTCGGCACAAGGCATAAGATGGAAAATGGTCTTGTTCAACAGACTCGATTTCCCCAGCCCCACTAGCGGCGTTACGGAAAGCTGATCGTTGTCGGCATCGCCCTGGAAATGATAAGCGGCATCACGCAGCTCCTGGCGGAACAGACGAATATCGTTCTTGATTTCCGGGCTTTTTGGCCGATTAACATCATCCAGACGATTAACGCCGCGGCCATTCATAATATTCTGTGTAACCCATTCAAACATAATGTCTGACATCTTACGGTTACGGATCAGATGATAACGGTCGTAGCGATATTTATCGTGTTGATGCAGGTAAACATCGTTCAGGCTGGCACCGCTATAAAGTACGCTATCGTCGATGATAAAGCCTTTAAAGTGCAGAACACCAAGAGCTTCACGGGTATTGATTGGAACGCCATAAACCGGAACATCTACGCCCGGATTTTCCTGCGCCATGCGGCAGTACCAGTCAGCGTTAGTGTTAGATGCCGCAGCGCCAATGCGTCCACGTTGTGCACGATGCCAGTCGACCAGCACCCGCACATCCAGTTCCGGACGCTGCCTTTTAGCCTCATACAACGCGTTCAGAATGCCTTTGCCACCGTCATCCTGTTCGAGATACAGGGCGACAATGCAAATGCGCTGCTTCGCGCTGGCTATTTTTTCCAGCAGCGTCTCCCGGAAGTCGGCGGGAGCGTAAAAGAAATCGACATCATCAACTGATTGAGAAATCTTGGGTAGTTGGGCAAGGTGTTGTTGATGTTTATTACGCTTAAATTTTGACAACATCACAGTGCATTTCTTCTCTGTTCATTGAAGGGTCCTCTGTGCAATGCAGACGACATAAGCGGGCAATAATAACACCAGTCCCGATTAAGTGGTCAACATTTCCAGTACCTTACTCATGATTCCTCGCGCCGGGCAAGATTTAGCGTAAGCCCAACGATCCCCTCTTCGAGCTGGATATCAACGTTAAACCCGAGCTTGCGGGCTAGCGCCACCATGCCACGATTGTTTGGCATCGTAATACCATTCAGACGTTGTAGTCCGTGATTTCGCGTATAGGTAATCAACTTTTCCATTAAGCGTCGACCTAAGCCTAACCCTTTGAGATCCGAGCGAACCAGTACAGCAAATTCGGCATCGATGTTATCAGGATCGGAAATCGCACGCGTGACGCCGAGGATCTCTTCCGTTTGATCAATACGTCGTACCGCTACAAACGCCATTTCCCGATCGTAGTCGATCTGTGTCATGTTGGCTAAATCTTCATGGGTAAATTCGTTGATCTCGCTAAAGTAGCGGTAATAAAGATCTTCTTTGGTGACTCGCGAAATGAATTGCTGAAGTTGTGGCTCATCTTCTGGCAAAATCGGGCGGAACAAGCAGCGTTCACCGTTTTTCAATTCTACCCATTCTTCCAGCTGATGCGGATAAGGGCGCACTGCCAGCCGACTCTCGTTATCGCCTTCAAACGGCGAGATATCCAGCGTGACATCCAGCGCGGTAAATTCACTGCCAGAAGCCAGCAAAGGATGAATATCCAGACGCTGAATTTCCGGGCAATCGACAATCAAGTTGGAAACCTGCACCAGAAGCTGGCTCAAGCCTGCAACATCCAATGGGCGTAGCGCACTGCGCGCACGAATCTTTTTACTTTTGATCCCCTGAATAACCAGATAGCGGGCCAGGTTCATGTTCAGCGGCGGCAGTGCGACGACGGCTTGATCTTCAGGACGCCACTCCACACCGCCTTCACCCAGCATGATCAACGGCCCGAAAACCGGATCGTGCTCAACCACAACCCGCAACTCCTGAGCGCCAGCACGGTTAGCCATACTTTGCACCAACAGGCCGTGGACCCGCGCCTGTGGCCAGGCCATTTTTACGCGATCGAAAATAGCGTTCGCCGCTTGCTGGACTTCATTGGCTGTACGCAGGTAAAGCATGACGCCCTGAACTTCCGATTTATGTGGAATATCCGGCGAACGCAATTTCAGCGCCACCGGATAACCAATCTGTTCGGCAATATGCACCGCTTCGGTGCTATCGCTGGCAATCCAGGTTGGGAGCGTGTTCATGCCATACGCTTGCAGGATGGGCTGAACTTCATGGGTATCGAGCGACGTAGCCCCTTCGGCAATCGCCTGTTGCAACAGAAGATGCGCTTCTGCGGTATTGGAAGTCAGATTGCTGGGCAACGCCGGCGTTTCGCGTAGTTGCTTCTGATTACGCCGGTACTCCACCATATGCATAAAAGCAGTGATGGTTCCTTCCGGGGTACGGTAGGTCGGCAGCCCGGCTTCGCTGAATAAACGTCGTGCCTCTTGCGAGGAGTGCTCGCCGCACCAGTTCGTCAGCAAAGAGACATATTTGCTGCGGGGATGATGCTTTACCGCTTCAATTAATACTTGCGCGCTTTCTGTTGCGGGAGCAGCGGCGCTGGGCGAATGAATAACCATCAGTGCATCAAAATCCTGGCTGTGGAGCAGAATGTCCAGCGTTTTGACATAATGCTCGCTGCTGGCGTCATCGCGCAGATCGAGCGGGTTAGAGACTGCCACATGTTCTGGCAATGCATCGCGCAATTTCTGGCAGGTTTCTTCGCTTAGCGTTGCCAGCTTGCCATTGCGTGACCATAAGGCATCCAGCGCCAGCGCGGCAGGCGCAGCACCGTTGCTGATAATCATCAACCGGTCGCCACGCAGCGGGCGCATATGGCTAAGGGTTTCCACCGCCGAAAACAGTTCGTGGGTATCCTGTACCCGCAACAAACCGGCACGCTGAATAGCCGCATCCCATGCCGGGTCCATTCCTGCCGTGGTGTTGAGCAGTCGCTGTGCCGCCGGGCTACGTCCGCTTTTAATCACCAGAATCGGTTTATTACGCGAGGCACTACGGGCCGCCGAAACAAAGCGTCGCGCGTCGCTTAACTGTTCGAGATAGAGCAGGATGGCGCTGGTTTTACTGTCGCGCGCCAGATAGTCGAGCAATTCATCAACGTCGATATCTAGGCTGTCGCCGAGCGCAATAAAGTAGGAAAAGCCCATCTCACGCTGTTGCGCCCAGTCGAGGATGGTGTTGGAGACGGCAGCCGATTGCGAAATAAACGCCAGCTTGCCGCGTTTAATCGGCACAGGCGAAAAGCTGGCATTCAGACCTTGCCAGGGAGCCAGTAAACCCAGACTGTTTGGTCCAAGCAGGCGCATGTTATGGCGCAGGGCGCAGGCGCGGAGATCTTCGTGTTGCGATGCCGGGGCGGAAAGAATAATGCAGGTTTTACAGCCTTTCTCGCCGAGCTCTTCCAGAAGAGCAAGATTACGGCTGGCATTGGTACATAAAACCGCAAGGTCGGGTGTAAAGGGCAAGCTGGCAATATCCGGCCAGGCCAACACACCCAACACCGCTTTCCAGGCTGGCGTCACCGGGAGTACCGGTCCGTTAAAGCCTCCCGCCAGCAGGTTACGCATCATCAGGTAACCTGCGCGATTGGGTTTCATCGACGCGCCAATTACCGCTATCGATTTTGGTCGCAGTAGTGCTTCCAGTCCTCGCTGACTCATACCGGTCTCCCGCAGAAGTGACCGAATGATTTTAAACGCTTTCTAACTGTTCTGCTGTGATGCTACCCAGATGTTGCGTTTTTCCTGCCAGATAGCGTGTTTTAAAGCGGGTAAAATGCTCGCCTAACCCTGCTGCCGCCCCGGTATCGCCGGCCATATCTAACAGTGCGATGGCTACCTCGGCAGTACAATATTGGCCTGCAGCCTGGGCTTCACGCAGGCGATAGGCAGAAAGCCGGGAAAGATCGACGGAAATGACGGGAAGATTATCCAGATACGGACTTTTACGAAACATCTTGCGAGCTTCCGGCCAGGTACCATCGAGCATGATAAACAGCGGTGGCTTACCGGCAGGTGGTGTGAAGATCACTTCCCGTTGCTCATCAGCATACGAGGCGGGAAAGACCACCATTGGCTGATAATCCGGGTTTTGTACCAGATCCAGCAAATCCTGCGAGGGTTCGGTACGCGACCATTGAAACGCAACGGTATCAGGCAAAATATCAGCAATCAGACGCCCGGTATTACTGGGCTTCATTGGCTCGGTGTCGAACATCAGCAAACAGAAGCGACTTTTTGCTTGTGCTGGGGTAATTGTCGAACAGAGACATAATTTCTCTGGCAAAAGACAGCGTTGGCAGCGACGAACGCGATTACCGCGGGCAAGAAAAGGACGTGTTGCGCGCGCAATACGCTCGGCGCGTAACTGGAGAACAGCGTTTTCGGTCATAAGAGAGCGTCGAAAAAACGCCATTGTCGCAGAGGAGAAAACGGGGCACAAGATGCGCCCCGGTAAGATTAAAGAGATTCGTTCAGCCAGCTATCGAACGGCGCTTTCGGTACTGCGCCATTAAGCATGTCGACAACCTGACCGTTTTTGAAAATCATGATCGTCGGTATACTACGAATTCCAAAGCGACTGCTCAATTCACGTTCAGCTTCGGTATTCACTTTCACAAAGCGCACTTTACCGCTACGCTCTTGCGCGACATCTTCAAAAATTGGTGCGAAATTACGGCAGGGGCCGCACCACGGTGCCCAGAAGTCGATCACCACAGGTAGATCATCCTTCAGCAATTTGTCGAGTGTTTCACCGGTCGCATTAATCACCTCTCCGTCAAACAAGTCGTGACCGCAGCGTCCGCATTTTGCCGCATCTTCGATCCGATCGTCGGGAATGCGATTGATGGCCTGACAATGGGTACAAACGGTATTCATAACTAACCTCGGGATGAGTAAGGAGACTTATCGGCAACGACGCCGGTATGTTTCTAATATGTTACATATTATCGGGGACATTGTTCCAGACAACAATCTGTTTTATTCAATAGGTATGATAGTCGCAGGCTTTGCTACGAAATCATGGCGAACCGCGCGGACTTCGGGTAATCTGCGCGCTTCGCGCAGCGCTGGTGGAGAAAAGCATGAACGATGAAATGAAAGGTAAAAGCGGCAAGGTCAAAGTGATGTATGTCCGCAGTGATGATGATTCTGATAAACGTACCCACAACCCGCGTACCGGGAAAGGGGGCGGGCGTCCAGGAAAATCTCGTGCTGATGGTGGCCGTCGCCCCGCCCGCGATGACAAACAGAGTCAGCCCCGTGACCGCAAGTGGGAAGATTCGCCGTGGCGCACGGTTTCCCGCGCGCCGGGTGATGAGACGCCGGAAAAGGCCGATCACGGTGGCATCAGTGGTAAAAGTTTTATTGATCCGGAAGTGTTGCGTCGTCAGCGTGCGGAAGAAACCCGCGTCTACGGCGAAAACGCCTGTCAGGCACTGTTCCAGAGCCGTCCGGAAGCGATTGTTCGCGCCTGGTTTATCCAGAGTGTAACGCCGCGTTTTAAAGAAGCCTTGCGCTGGATGGCAGCAAACCGCAAAGCGTACCATGTGGTGGATGAAGCGGAATTGACAAAAGCGTCAGGTACGGAACATCACGGCGGCGTTTGCTTCCTGATCAAAAAGCGTAACGGTACAACCGTGCAGCAGTGGGTAATCCAGGCAGGCGCGCAGGATTGCGTTCTGGCACTGGAAAACGAATCTAACCCGCATAACCTGGGTGGCATGATGCGCAGCTGCGCGCACTTCGGCGTGAAAGGTGTCGTGGTGCAGGATGCGGCACTGCTGGAGTCGGGGGCGGCTATCCGTACCGCAGAAGGCGGCGCAGAGCACGTTCAGCCGATTACTGGCGACAACATTGTTAACGTGCTGGATGATTTCCGTCAGGCAGGTTACACCGTAGTGACCACTTCCAGCGAGCAGGGTAAACCGCTGTTCAAAACCAGTCTGCCAGCGAAAATGGTACTGGTGCTGGGTCAGGAATATGAAGGGTTACCGGATGCCGCACGCGATCCGAACGATCTGCGCGTGAAGATTGACGGTACGGGCAACGTTGCCGGGCTGAATATCTCTGTCGCAACCGGCGTTTTGCTTGGTGAATGGTGGCGTCAGAATAAAGCCTGATAAATCAGCCGGGTGGCAACTCTGCCATCCGGCATTTCCCCGCAAATTTACTCACACTCTGCCGGTAATACTGGCATCCAGTCAATCGGCGTCTCGCCACGTTGTTCCAGCCACTGATTTGCCAGCACAAAATGGTTGCAGCCAAAGAATCCACGATGCGCCGAAAGCGGCGACGGATGCGGTGCTTTCAGTACATGATGGCGTTGCTTATCTATAATCGCCCCTTTCTTTTGCGCATGTGATCCCCACAACAAAAACACCACGCCTTCGCGGTGCTGGTTAATCAGGCTGATGACTTTATCAGTAAACGTCTCCCAACCGAGGCTGGCGTGGGAATGCGCCTGACCTGCGCGAACCGTCAACACAGTATTGAGCAGCAGAACGCCCTGACGCGCCCAGCTTTCGAGATAGCCATGATTAGGGCGGGTGAAGCCCGGAATAGTATTTTCCAGCTCTTTATACATATTCAATAATGACGGAGGAATGGCAATGCCGGGACGAACGGAAAATGCCAGACCATGCGCCTGTCCCGGTCCGTGATAAGGATCCTGGCCGAGAATCACCACTTTAACGTCACCCAACTCGGTAAAGCGGAACGCGTTAAAGACATCTTTTTGTGGTGGATAGATAGTGACGCCGGACTGCCGCTCGCTGGCGACGGTCTGAAGGGTATTAAGAAAATAAGGTTGTTGCTTCTCTTCAGCCAGCACGTCATGCCAGGTTAATTCGTTAGCCATCTTGCTCTCCTGCGAATCTTCAATCCGCCTAGCTTAACTGCTTCTTTCTACAGAACAAAATCATGCTCATTTTTTAGACTTAAACGAGTGCAAAAAAATGTAAATTGGTAAAATTTCACACCCGCATAAGTTGATGTAAAACAATAAAATCCATTTACGACCACAATCGATGTGTGGTTTTTGTTGATTTAAATCAAAGAATCAAGGGTGGTTGAGGAGTATATATACACTCAAGCAACAATGGTTTTACCAATTGGCCGCGACAGGCTGAACAAATCAAATAATTTTGCCGGGGAGGCATCACATGATTACAGGTATCCAGATTACTAAAGCCGCTAACGCCGATCTGCTGAACTCTTTCTGGCTGCTGGACAGCGAAAAAGGCGAAGCACGTTGCATCGTTGCAAAAGCAGGTTATGCAGAAGATGAAGTGGTTGCAGTAAGCAAACTGGGTGACATTGAATACCGTGAAGTTCCAGTAGAAGTGAAACCAGAAGTTCGCGTTGAAGGTGGTCAACACCTGAACGTTAACGTTCTGCGTCGTGAAACTCTGGAAGATGCAGTTAAGCATCCGGAAAAATATCCGCAGCTGACCATCCGTGTATCCGGTTATGCAGTTCGCTTTAACTCTCTGACTCCGGAACAGCAGCGCGACGTTATCGCTCGTACCTTTACTGAAAGCCTGTAAGGCTTAAGTAGCAAGTTACTAAGCGGAAGAGGGCGACCTCTTCCGCTTTTTTTCGTTAATAGAAAATGCGTACCGCGCAATAGACCAGCAACAGGGCAAGCACGATATTTAACTGGCGACCATACTGGCGAAACAATCGCTGAAACAGATGCCCCGCCAGCGCCCAGCACACATTGCCAAACGTCCCAATCATCGCCAGCAAAACGCTGACGCCAACTACCCAGCTTAGCGCCTGTGTTTGCGGCAGAACAAACGTCGACAGTGCCGTAACACCGTACAAAATGATTTTGACGTTCACAAACTGCAAAGCAAAGCTGGCCCAAAAGCTGATTGGTTTTGCCTGAAGTCCGTCTTCCTTTGTTGGGCTGGTGGCGATTTTCCACGCCAGCCAGACAATATATGCCGCCCCCGCCCAACTCAAAAGGTGTACCGCTGCCGGGTCAATCACTGCCAGTGAAAATGAAATGCCCGCACACAGTAACATCACAATCAAAAATCCCAGACTCATCCCTGCCAGCACGCGGGTACTTTGACGAAATCCATGCGACGTAGCAGAGCTAAGGGCGAGAATATTGTTCGGTCCTGGCGTCATAGCGGTAATCAGGGTGTAAGTCCAAAAAGCACTTAAAAGGATCGGTGTCACTTGTTATCTCCTCTGTTTTGGTAGACAGTACCCGACACGGAACATTTAAAAAAATGAATGTTTTTATATTCTAAATTCGATATTTTCGATAGGTTTGGGGTTATGGATCTGCGCCGTTTTATTACGCTTAAAACCGTGGTGGAAGAGGGTTCCTTTTTGCGAGCTTCGCAAAAATTGTGCTGTACACAATCGACGGTGACTTTTCATATTCAGCAGCTTGAGCAGGAGTTTTCAGTCCAGTTATTTGAGAAAATTGGCCGACGGATGTGCCTTACCCGCGAAGGAAAAAAGTTGCTGCCGCACATTTATGAACTTACCCGAGTGATGGATACGCTTCGTGAGGCTGCCAAAAAGGAGTCAGATCCGGACGGGGAACTACGCGTTGTTTCGGGCGAAACGTTGCTCTCTTACCGAATGCCGCAGGTGTTGCAGCGTTTTCGGCAACGCGCACCAAAAGTGCGTTTATCGTTGCAGGCGCTGAACTGTTACGTGATCCGTGATGCGCTACTGAATGATGAGGCCGATGTCGGCGTCTTTTATCGCGTAGGGAATGATGATGCCCTGAACCGACGAGAGTTGGGTGAACAATCGCTGGTGCTGGTGGCTTCACCACAAATTGCAGATGTCGATTTTACTGAGCCGGGAAGACATAACGCCTGTAGCTTTATTATCAACGAACCGCAATGTGTCTTCCGGCAGATATTTGAGAGCACGCTGCGACAGCGGCGGATCACGGTGGAAAACACCATTGAGCTTATAAGTATCGAAAGCATCAAGCGTTGTGTCGCGGCGAATATCGGTGTCAGTTACTTGCCCCACTTTGCGGTGGAAAAAGAGATTGAGAGCGGAGAATTAATTGAATTGCCTTTTGGCGAACAGTCGCAGACCATTACGGCAATGTGCGCACATTATGCTGGAAAAGCGGTTAGCCCGGCGATGCACATTTTTATTCAGTGTGTTGAAGAGTGTTTTGTGGTTGCGTAAAAAAACAATGCCGGGCTTAAACCCGGCATTGAGATTACTCTTCTGTCGTTTGCGGTGGCACGCCCGTTCCGCTCGGTTTACGGCGCTTACCAATATTTTTGGTGTCGCGATGGCGTTTTTTCACCCGCGGCTTCTCTTTCTCTTTAGCTTTTTTCTTCTCGGCGCGTTTTGCCAGTACTTTCTTCGATGGCTTGCCGGTCTGCTTCTCGCTTGGCGCACGCGTTTTCGGGCGTAACTCATCAATAACGCGAGCTTTAATCGGCTCTTCAATGTAACGGCCAACCTTGCCCAGCAGCAAATGGTCATGGGCTTCCACCAGCGAAATTGCGGTGCCTTTACGACCGGCGCGCGCGGTACGTCCGATACGATGCAAATAAGTATCGCCACTGCGCGGCATATCGAAGTTAAAGACGTGGCTGACGTCAGGAATGTCGATACCGCGCGCGGCAACATCGGTGGCAACCAGTACGTTTACGCGGCCTTCGGTCAGGCGTTTAATTGCTTCGTTACGCTTGCCTTGTACCATCTCACCTTCGAGATAGCAGTTGTTGATGCCCGCTTCGCGCAGCCAGTTTGCCAGCTCATGCACACGTTCACGCTTACGCACAAACACGATTGAGCGAGTCGCTTCAGGCTGTTTTAACAGGTGCACCAGCAATGCGGTTTTATGTTCCAGGTCATCGGCGCGGTAATACCACTGATGAATTTTTTTGCGCTCACGGGTGGACGGATTGGCAGAAACTTCCACCGGATCTTCCAGCAGACGCTCGGCAAAGTCCTGAATCGCATCGCCTTCCAGCGTTGCCGAAAAGAGCAGGGTCTGTTTACGCCAGCGAGTTTCGCCAGCAATATGTTCGATATCCTGAGCGAAGCCCATATCCAGCATACGGTCTGCTTCGTCGAGGATCAGCGTTTCAACCGCGCGGCAATCGAAGTTCTCTTCTTTTATGTATTGCAGCAGACGTCCGGTCGTGGCGACCACGATGTCCTGATTTTCGCTGAACACTTCCGCGTGGTTCATATAGGCTACGCCGCCGGTGATGGTGGCGATATCCAGATGCGTATGTTTCGCCAGTTCGCGGGCATGATCGGCCACCTGCATCGCCAGCTCGCGAGTTGGGGTGAGGATCAAAATACGCGGCGGACCGGATTTCTTACGTGGGAAATCGAGCAGGTGCTGCAACGCTGGCAGCAGATACGCCGCCGTTTTACCGGTGCCTGTCGGCGCAGAACCGAGTACATCACGGCCATCGAGCGCAGGCGGAATGGCGGCAGCCTGAATGGCGGTCGGGCGAGTGAAACCTTTATCCTGGAGGGCTTCCAGCAGGCTTTCGTCGAGTTCAAGTTCGGAAAAAGTCGTTACAGTCATGTTCTACCTCTGTGTGGGGCGCTGATTATAGACGTTACGGCTGCAATCTTCATCTGTTTGTATGGATATCGCTTCTCGGGTATTGTTCTCACCCGGTGCTATCGCCGTTTTTCCTGCAAGGTTTTATTTTCATGTCACAGTCTACATCCGTGCTTCGTCGTAATGGATTTACTTTTAAACAGTTTTTTGTTGCTCACGATCGCTGTGCGATGAAAGTGGGAACGGATGGCATTTTGCTGGGCGCATGGGCACCGGTGGCTGGGGTGAAACGTTGCCTTGATATCGGCGCGGGTAGCGGGTTGCTGGCACTGATGCTGGCGCAGCGAACCAGTGACAGCGTGATAATTGATGCCGTTGAGCTGGAAAGTGAAGCTGCCGCGCAGGCGCAGGAAAATATCAACCAGTCCCCGTGGGCAGAGCGGATTAACGTCCATACGGCGGATATTCAGCAGTGGATCACACAGCAGACAGTACGCTTCGATTTAATCATCAGTAACCCACCTTACTATCAGCAGGGAGTAGAGTGCGCGACACCTCAACGGGAACAGGCTCGCTATACCACTACGCTTGATCACCCATCGCTGCTGACCTGTGCGGCGGAGTGCATTACCGAAGAGGGATTTTTCTGCGTGGTGCTGCCAGAGCAGATTGGTAATGGTTTTACTGAACTGGCATTAAGCATGGGCTGGCATTTACGTTTGCGGACGGATGTGGCGGAAAACGAAGCGCGACTGCCGCATCGGGTGCTGCTGGCATTCTCCCCGCAGGCGGGAGAATGCTTTAGCGATCGCTTAGTCATTCGTGGGCCAGACCAGAACTATTCCGAAGCGTATACGGCGCTGACCCAGGCTTTTTATCTGTTTATGTAATGATTGCCGGGGGAAAGGATCGATGGACCGGAATGCGTGAGCAGTTCCGGGTAATCCAGCGTAAAATGCAGCCCCCGGCTTTCTTTGCGCATCATCGCGCAGCGAACAATCAACTCGGCAACCTGTACCAGATTACGCAGCTCCAGCAAATTATTTGAGACGCGGAAATGGGCGTAATATTCGTCTATTTCTTGTTGGAGCATGGTTATCCGCCGCAGGGCGCGTTCCAGGCGCTTCGTTGTGCGCACAATGCCAACGTAATCCCACATAAACAGCCGTAGCTCGTGCCAGTTATGCTGAATTACTACCCGTTCGTCAGGGTTCTCAACGCGGCTTTCATCCCACGGCGGTAACGTACTGACGCCGTGGGCATAAGGCATACGTCTGGTGATATCTTCTGCCGCCGACCAGCCATAGACCAGACACTCCAGCAATGAATTCGAGGCCATGCGGTTAGCGCCGTGTAAGCCGGTATAACTCACCTCGCCAATGGCATACAAGCCCTCGACGTCCGTACGCCCATGATCATCAACCATTACACCACCTCAGGTATAGTGTGCAGCAGGCACAATCGGTACCGGTTCTTGTGTGAGATCAATCCCCAGCCCGAGCAATTTTTCATAAATCATCGGGAAATGCTGGCGAATAAAATCGGCGGGCTTATGGCTGATGTCGAGGAACATACAATCTGCGCCGAGGCGTTTCATTTCATGGTCAATGGCGCGGGCGACAATATCGCGCGGGGCCAGTTCGCCGCGCTCATCAAAATCGGGCATAAAACGCGTGCCATCCGGGCGCTTGAGATAAGCGCCTTCGCCGCGCAGTGCTTCCGTTAACAGGAAATTGCGTGCCTGTGGGTGATACAGTGCGGTAGGGTGGAACTGATTAAATTCGAGATTGGCAACCCGACAGCCCGCGCGCCACGCCATAGCAATGCCATCGCCAGAAGAAATATCCGGATTGGTGGTGTACTGATACACCTTCGACGCACCGCCGGTTGCCAGTACCACTGCTTTTGCGTGGCAGGTTTCCACCGTTTCTTTATTTCGGTTCCATACCCACGCGCCTACAACCCGTCGCGTGCCCGGCAGGCCAATTTTGTCAGAGACAATCAGATCAACTGCGTTGCTGCGCTCCAGCACACGAATATTCGGATGGTTCTGCGCCTTGCTCACCAGCGTGGATTGTACTTCTCTACCGGTGGCGTCGGCGGCATGAAGAATACGACGGTGACTATGTCCACCTTCACGGGTCAGATGGTAGCTTTCTTCGCCATTCGGTTGAACGTGGGTATCAAACAAAACCCCCTGGTCAATTAACCATGGCACACAGGAACGAGCATTGCTGGCGACAAATTCAACTGCATGGTGATCGCAAATACCAGCCCCGGCAATCAATGTGTCTTCCACATGCGAGTCAATGCTGTCAGTTTCATCAAACACGGCGGCAATACCGCCCTGGGCATAAAATGTTGAACCTTCCGTTACCGGGCCTTTACTTAGAACGATGACCTGATGCTGGTCAGCCAGGCGTAGCGCCAGTGAAAGTCCGGCTGCGCCGCTACCAATAATCAACACGTCACATGAATGTTCAGGGAGAGTATTCATTTTCTTTGTTTAATTTACTAAACATTGTTTGGTCGGCATAGCATCATGTTGTGCGAATAAACACCTGCTATTTTAATATTTGTTACAGTGGCTAAACACGTTGACGCAGGGCGGCGAGAAAAAGAGAAGTTACTGGCTGGTGGAGGATTAGGTGGTGAAATAAAAAGGCCGTTGGGTTACTCTTCAGGCAGTTAAATGGGCATTTCTACACAGATAATGCGATGTTCAGATTCTGTAGACTTATAATGATAGATAATGATCCGTCTACAGCATGACAAACAAAAACAGATGCGTTACGGAACTTTACAAAAACGAGACACTCTAACCCTTTGCTTGCTCAAATTGCAGCTAATGGAGTGGCGTTTCGATAGCGCGTGGAAATTTGGTTTGGGGAGACTTTACCTCGGATGAGCGAGCAGTTAACGGACCAGGTCCTGGTTGAACGGGTCCAGAAGGGAGATCAGAAAGCCTTTAACTTACTGGTAGTGCGCTATCAGCATAAAGTGGCGAGTCTGGTTTCCCGCTATGTGCCGTCGGGTGATGTTCCCGATGTGGTACAAGAAGCTTTTATTAAAGCCTATCGTGCGCTGGATTCGTTCCGGGGAGATAGCGCTTTTTATACATGGCTGTATCGGATTGCTGTAAATACAGCGAAAAATTACCTGGTTGCTCAGGGGCGTCGTCCACCTTCCAGTGATGTGGATGCCATTGAAGCTGAAAACTTCGAAAGTGGCGGCGCGTTGAAAGAAATTTCGAACCCTGAGAACTTAATGTTGTCAGAAGAACTGAGACAGATAGTTTTCCGAACTATTGAGTCCCTCCCGGAAGATTTGCGCATGGCAATAACCTTGCGGGAGCTGGATGGCCTGAGCTATGAAGAGATAGCCGCTATCATGGATTGTCCGGTAGGTACGGTGCGTTCACGTATCTTCCGAGCGAGGGAAGCTATTGATAACAAAGTTCAACCGCTTATCAGGCGTTGACGATAGCGGGATACTGGATAAGGGTATTAGGCATGCAGAAAGAACAACTTTCCGCTTTAATGGATGGCGAAACGCTGGATAGTGAGCTGCTTAACGAACTGGCTCATAACCCAGAAATGCAGAAAACCTGGGAAAGCTATCACTTAATCCGTGATTCAATGCGGGGTGATACTCCCGAGGTGCTCCATTTCGATATCTCTTCACGCGTGATGGCCGCCATTGAAGAAGAGCCAGTACGTCAATCGGCGACATTGATCCCGGAAGCCCAGCCTGCGCCGCATCAATGGCAGAAAATGCCATTCTGGCAGAAAGTACGTCCGTGGGCGGCACAGCTTACCCAAATGGGCGTAGCCGCATGCGTATCGCTTGCAGTTATCGTTGGCGTCCAGCACTATAATGGACAATCTGAAACGTCCCAGCAGCCCGAAACGCCGGTATTTAATACACTGCCGATGATGGGTAAAGCCAGCCCGGTAAGCCTGGGAGTACCTTCTGAAGCGACCGCAAACAATGGTCAACAGCAGCAGGTACAGGAGCAGCGTCGTCGCATTAATGCAATGTTGCAGGATTACGAACTGCAACGCCGACTCCACTCTGAACAGCTTCAGTTTGAGCAGGCGCAAACCCAGCAAGCCGCTGTACAGGTGCCAGGAATTCAAACTTTAGGAACGCAATCGCAGTAATGAAGCAACTTTGGTTTGCCATGTCATTAGTGACAGGTAGCCTGTTATTCTCTGCTAACGCCTCGGCCACTCCCGCGTCCGGGGCGTTATTACAGCAGATGAACCTGGCCAGTCAGTCACTGAATTACGAGCTGTCATTCATCAGCATCAATAAACAGGGTGTTGAGTCTCTGCGTTATCGACATGCACGCCTCGATAACCGTCCTCTTGCACAATTGTTGCAAATGGATGGCCCGCGCCGGGAAGTGGTACAGCGCGGCAATGAAATCAGCTATTTTGAACCGGGACTTGAACCGTTCACGCTTAATGGCGATTACATTGTTGATTCTCTGCCATCGCTTATCTATACCGATTTCAAACGCCTTTCTCCTTACTACGACTTTATCTCCGTCGGGCGCACGCGTATTGCTGATCGTCTTTGCGAAGTCATTCGCGTGGTTGCCCGAGATGGTACACGCTACAGCTACATCGTGTGGATGGACACCGAATCGAAATTACCGATGCGGGTTGATCTCCTTGATCGCGATGGTGAAACGCTGGAACAATTTCGCGTGATTGCTTTTAACGTCAATCAGGATATCAGCAGCAGTATGCAGACGCTGGCGAAGGCAAATTTGCCGCCGTTGCTTTCTGTTCCTGTAGGTGAAAAAGCTAAATTCAGCTGGACGCCAACCTGGTTGCCACAGGGTTTTAGCGAAGTTTCCAGTAGTCGACGTCCGCTACCGACGATGGACAACATGCCTATCGAATCACGTCTCTATTCCGACGGATTATTCAGCTTCTCGGTAAACGTTAACCGCGCTACGCCATCGAGCACCGATCAGATGTTGCGCACCGGACGCAGAACCGTCAGTACAAGCGTACGTGATAACGCCGAAATCACCATTGTCGGTGAACTGCCGCCGCAAACGGCGAAACGCATTGCCGAGAATATTAAGTTCGGGGCAGCGCAATGATCAAAGAGTGGGCTACCGTCGTCTCCTGGCAAAACGGGCAGGCGCTGGTCAGTTGTGATGTTAAAGCTTCATGCAGCAGCTGCGCTTCACGCGCCGGTTGCGGTAGCCGCGTGTTGAATAAACTTGGCCCGCAAACCACGCATACCATTGTCGTACCCTGTGATGAGCCGTTAGTGCCGGGGCAAAAAGTGGAGTTGGGGATCGCCGAAGGCAGCCTGCTTAGCTCCGCATTACTGGTTTATATGTCGCCGCTGGTGGGATTATTCCTCATCGCTTCGCTATTTCAGCTACTCTTTGCTTCTGACGTCGCAGCATTATGTGGTGCGGTCCTCGGCGGTATTGGCGGGTTCCTGATTGCGCGCGGCTACTCGCGTAAGTTTGCTGCCCGGGCAGAATGGCAACCGATCATCTTAAGCGTGGCATTGCCGCCTGGCCTTGTGCGATTTGAAACATCTTCGGAAGACGCGAGCCAGTGATTTCACTGGCTTTGTTGCATTTTGCATAACAAATGCGAGGACGTTTCCAGATACCACAATCCATACGGTATGAACATTTCCTCGCCTCAATGTTGTAGTGTAGAATGCGGCGTTTCTATTAATACAGACGTTAAGCTCAGAACAGCGACTTCTAAAAGCCTGGTTAACCGGGCATTAAGGCACAATAATCATACTTTATGAAGAATATACGTAACTTTTCGATCATAGCTCACATTGACCACGGTAAATCGACGCTGTCTGACCGTATTATCCAGATCTGCGGTGGCCTGTCTGACCGTGAAATGGAGGCGCAGGTTCTCGATTCCATGGATCTTGAGCGTGAGCGTGGCATTACCATCAAAGCGCAAAGCGTGACGCTGGACTACAAAGCGTCTGACGGCGAAACCTATCAGCTTAACTTTATCGACACCCCGGGCCACGTAGACTTCTCCTATGAAGTTTCCCGTTCGCTGGCTGCCTGTGAAGGTGCATTGCTGGTGGTCGACGCCGGGCAGGGCGTAGAAGCGCAAACCCTGGCAAACTGCTACACCGCCATGGAAATGGATCTCGAAGTGGTGCCGGTACTGAACAAGATTGACCTGCCGGCAGCCGATCCTGAACGCGTGGCGGAAGAAATTGAAGATATCGTCGGCATCGACGCCACCGATGCAGTGCGCTGTTCAGCGAAAACCGGCGTTGGCGTGCAGGACGTTCTCGAACGTCTGGTGCGCGACATTCCGCCGCCGGAAGGCGATCCGGAAGGCCCGTTGCAGGCACTAATTATCGACTCCTGGTTCGACAACTACCTGGGCGTTGTTTCACTTATCCGTATTAAAAACGGCACCCTGCGTAAGGGCGACAAAGTGAAAGTCATGAGTACCGGGCAGACCTATAACGCCGACCGTCTGGGCATCTTCACGCCGAAACAGGTTGACCGCACTGAACTGAAATGTGGCGAAGTAGGCTGGCTCGTATGTGCGATTAAAGATATCCACGGCGCTCCAGTCGGCGATACCTTAACGCTGGCGCGTAATCCGGCAGAAAAGGCGCTGCCTGGCTTTAAGAAAGTCAAACCGCAGGTATACGCCGGTCTGTTCCCGGTAAGTTCCGACGACTATGAAGCCTTCCGTGACGCGCTGGGTAAACTCAGCCTGAACGATGCCTCACTGTTCTATGAGCCGGAAAGCTCCAGCGCGCTGGGCTTTGGTTTCCGCTGCGGCTTCCTTGGCCTGCTGCACATGGAGATCATCCAGGAGCGTCTGGAACGTGAATACGATCTGGATCTGATCACCACTGCGCCGACCGTAGTGTATGAAGTTGAAACCACGTCAAGGGAAGTTATCTACGTCGACAGCCCATCCAAGCTGCCTGCGGTAAATAACATTTACGAACTGCGCGAGCCGATTGCAGAGTGTCACATGCTGCTGCCGCAGGCATATCTCGGCAACGTTATTACGCTGTGCGTAGAAAAACGCGGCGTGCAGACCAATATGGTTTACCACGGTAATCAGGTGGCGCTGACGTACGAGATCCCGATGGCGGAAGTGGTGCTCGACTTCTTCGATCGCCTGAAATCTACCTCGCGTGGTTATGCGTCTCTGGATTACAACTTCAAACGCTTCCAGGCGTCCGACATGGTACGTGTAGACGTATTAATCAACGGTGAACGTGTTGATGCGCTGGCGTTGATCACCCACCGTGATAATTCGCAAAACCGCGGTCGCGAGTTGGTGGAGAAGATGAAAGATCTGATCCCACGCCAGCAGTTTGATATCGCCATTCAGGCAGCGATTGGTACGCACATTATTGCGCGATCCACCGTGAAACAGCTGCGTAAAAACGTACTGGCTAAATGTTATGGCGGCGATATCAGCCGTAAGAAAAAGCTGCTGCAGAAGCAGAAAGAAGGTAAGAAACGCATGAAGCAGATCGGTAACGTTGAGCTGCCGCAGGAAGCGTTCCTCGCCATTCTGCACGTCGGCAAAGACAACAAATAACCCTTAGGAGTTGGCATGGCGAATATGTTTGCCCTGATTCTGGTGATTGCCACACTGGTGACGGGCATTTTATGGTGCGTGGATAAATTCTTTTTCGCACCTAAACGGCGGGAACGTCAGGCAGCGGCGCAGGCGGCTGCCGGTGACTCACTGGATAAAGCAACGTTGAAAAAGGTTGCACCGAAGCCTGGCTGGCTGGAAACCGGAGCTTCTGTTTTTCCGGTGCTGGCTATCGTATTGATTGTACGTTCGTTTATTTATGAACCGTTCCAGATCCCGTCAGGTTCGATGATGCCGACTCTGTTAATCGGTGATTTTATTCTGGTAGAGAAGTTTGCTTATGGCATTAAAGATCCTATCTACCAGAAAACGCTGATCGAAACCGGTCATCCGAAACGCGGCGATATCGTGGTCTTTAAATATCCGGAAGATCCAAAGCTTGATTACATCAAGCGCGCGGTGGGTTTACCGGGCGATAAAGTCACTTACGATCCGGTCTCAAAAGAGCTGACGATTCAACCGGGATGCAGTTCCGGCCAGGCGTGTGAAAACGCGCTGCCGGTCACCTACTCAAACGTGGAACCGAGCGATTTCGTTCAGACCTTCTCACGCCGTAATGGTGGGGAAGCGACCAGCGGATTCTTTGAAGTGCCGAAAAACGAAACCAAAGAAAATGGAATTCGTCTTTCCGAGCGTAAAGAGACACTGGGTGATGTGACGCACCGAATTCTGACAGTGCCGATTGCGCAGGACCAGGTGGGGATGTATTACCAGCAGCCAGGGCAACAACTGGCAACCTGGATTGTTCCGCCGGGACAATACTTCATGATGGGCGACAACCGCGACAACAGCGCGGACAGCCGTTACTGGGGCTTTGTGCCTGAAGCGAATCTGGTCGGTCGGGCCACGGCTATCTGGATGAGCTTCGATAAGCAAGAAGGCGAATGGCCGACTGGTGTGCGCTTAAGTCGCATTGGCGGCATCCATTAATAGCCATCTTCGTTCACGTTGTCGCCGTTATGGCGACAACGTGAATTATTTATGAGATAAATCTCCCGTGGCTAACGACATCCCCCGTCGTTGTGTATAGAATATTCCCCCGAAGTTTAAGGTTGGCACCTTCAGGTTGCCACGGCACACGAAACAGCGTTGGTCCCCATATACCGCTAAACTGAAACTGCAGCGAAGCAGTTAGCAGAGCCATGTATATCAGGTCTGTTTCGTGTGCTGAATTGTTGACGCATTTATTTATTGGTATCGCATGAACCCCATCGTAATTAATCGGCTTCAACGGAAGCTGGGCTACACTTTTAATCATCAGGAACTGTTGCAGCAGGCATTAACTCATCGTAGTGCCAGCAGCAAACATAACGAGCGTTTAGAATTTTTAGGCGACTCTATTCTGAGCTACGTTATCGCCAATGCGCTTTATCACCGTTTCCCTCGTGTGGATGAAGGCGATATGAGCCGGATGCGCGCCACGCTGGTCCGTGGCAATACGCTGGCGGAACTGGCGCGCGAATTTGAGTTAGGCGAGTGCTTACGTTTAGGGCCAGGTGAACTTAAAAGCGGTGGATTTCGTCGTGAGTCAATTCTCGCCGACACCGTCGAAGCATTAATTGGTGGCGTATTCCTCGACAGTGATATTCAAACCGTCGAGAAATTAATCCTTAACTGGTATCAAACTCGTCTGGACGAAATTAGCCCAGGCGATAAACAAAAAGATCCGAAAACGCGCTTGCAAGAATATTTGCAGGGTCGCCATCTGCCGCTGCCGACTTATCTGGTAGTCCAGGTACGTGGCGAAGCGCACGATCAGGAATTTACTATCCACTGCCAGGTCAGCGGCCTGAGTGAACCGGTGGTTGGCACAGGTTCAAGCCGTCGTAAGGCTGAGCAGGCTGCCGCCGAACAGGCGTTGAAAAAACTGGAGCTGGAATGAGCATCGATAAAAGTTACTGCGGATTTATTGCCATCGTCGGACGTCCGAACGTTGGCAAATCCACATTGTTGAACAAACTGCTGGGGCAGAAAATCTCCATCACCTCCCGCAAGGCGCAGACAACTCGTCACCGCATTGTGGGGATCCATACTGAAGGCGCGTATCAGGCGATCTACGTCGATACACCGGGCCTGCATATGGAAGAAAAACGCGCCATTAACCGCCTGATGAACAAAGCGGCGAGCAGCTCTATTGGCGATGTTGAGCTGGTGATTTTTGTCGTTGAAGGCACCCGCTGGACGCCGGACGACGAAATGGTGCTCAACAAACTGCGCGAAGGCAAAGCGCCGGTAATCCTCGCGGTGAACAAAGTGGACAACGTGCAGGAGAAAGCCGATCTGCTGCCGCACCTGCAGTTCCTGGCAAGCCAGATGAACTTCCTCGATATCGTGCCAATCTCTGCCGAAACCGGGCTGAATGTTGACACTATTGCGGCAATCGTGCGTAAGCATCTGCCTGAAGCGACTCATCACTTCCCGGAAGATTACATCACCGATCGCTCACAGCGTTTTATGGCGTCTGAAATCATCCGCGAAAAACTGATGCGTTTCCTTGGCGCTGAACTGCCGTACTCCGTGACCGTGGAGATCGAACGTTTCGTCTCTAACGAACGCGGCGGTTGTGACATCAACGGTTTGATTCTCGTTGAGCGTGAAGGGCAGAAGAAGATGGTTATTGGCAACAAAGGGGCCAAGATCAAAACCATCGGGATTGAAGCGCGTAAAGACATGCAGGAAATGTTCGAAGCGCCTGTCCACCTTGAACTGTGGGTAAAAGTGAAATCGGGTTGGGCCGACGACGAACGCGCACTGCGCAGTCTCGGTTATGTTGACGATCTTTAAGAGTCACTCCGATGGAAGGCTGGCAGCGCGCATTTGTCCTGCATAGTCGCCCGTGGAGCGAAACCAGCCTGATGCTGGACGTCTTCACAGAGGAATCGGGTCGCGTGCGTCTGGTTGCCAAAGGCGCACGCTCTAAACGCTCTACTCTGAAAGGTGCATTACAGCCTTTCACCCCTCTCTTGCTACGTTTTGGCGGGCGTGGCGAAGTCAAAACGCTGCGCAGTGCTGAAGCTGTCTCACTGGCGCTGCCATTAAGCGGTATCACGCTTTACAGCGGTCTGTACATCAACGAACTTCTCTCCCGCGTACTGGAATACGAGACGCGCTTCTCTGAACTCTTTTTCGATTACTTGCACTGCATTCAGTCTCTTGCAGGTGACACTGGTACGCCAGAACCCGCGCTGCGTCGCTTTGAACTGGCACTACTCGGGCATCTGGGCTATGGCGTCAATTTTACCCATTGCGCGGGTAGCGGCGAGCCGGTAGATGGCACCATGACGTATCGTTATCGCGAAGAAAAAGGGTTTATCGCAAGCGTCGTTATCGACAATAAAACGTTCACCGGAAGGCAGTTAAAAGCGTTAAACGCGCGGGAATTTCCTGACGCAGACACACTACGCGCCGCGAAACGCTTTACCCGAATGGCGCTTAAGCCGTATCTTGGCGGTAAACCATTAAAGAGCAGGGAACTGTTCCGGCAGTTTATGCCTAAGCGAACGGTGAAAACACATTATGAATGATGAGGATTGTCATGGCTGAATTACTGTTAGGCGTCAACATTGACCATATTGCAACGCTGCGTAACGCACGCGGTACTGCTTACCCGGATCCGGTGCAGGCGGCGTTTATTGCCGAGCAGGCGGGAGCGGACGGCATTACCGTGCATTTACGTGAAGATCGCCGCCACATTACTGACCGCGATGTGCGCATCCTGCGGCAGACGCTGGATACCCGAATGAATCTGGAGATGGCAGTGACCGAAGAGATGCTGGCGATCGCCGTTGAGACGAAGCCACATTTTTGCTGCTTGGTACCGGAAAAGCGTCAGGAAGTAACAACCGAAGGCGGCCTGGACGTTGCAGGGCAGCGTGAAAAAATACGCGATGCCTGCAAACGTCTGGCAGATGCCGGGATTCAGGTTTCTCTGTTTATCGACGCCGATGAAGAGCAGATCAAAGCTGCGGCAGAGGTTGGCGCACCGTTTATCGAGATCCACACCGGTTGCTATGCTGATGCCAAAACTGACGCCGAACAGGCGCAAGAGCTGGTGCGTATCGCCAAAGCCGCGACCTTTGCCGCTAGTCTCGGTCTGAAAGTTAACGCCGGACACGGTCTGACCTATCACAACGTGAAAGCCATTGCCGCCATCCCTGAGATGCATGAACTGAATATCGGTCATGCCATTATTGGCCGTGCAGTGATGACCGGACTGAAAGATGCGGTGGCAGAAATGAAGCGTCTGATGCTGGAAGCGCGTGGCTAATGGCAATATTAGGTTTAGGCACGGATATCGTAGAGATCGCTCGCATAGAAGCAGTGATCGCCCGATCCGGTGAGCGCCTGGCACGCCGCGTATTAAGCGATAACGAATGGGCAATCTGGAAAACGCACCACCAGCCGGTGCGTTTTCTGGCGAAGCGTTTTGCTGTGAAAGAAGCCGCAGCAAAAGCGTTTGGCACCGGGATCCGCAATGGTCTGGCGTTTAATCAATTTGAAGTATTCAATGATGAGCTCGGCAAACCACGGCTACGGCTATGGGGTGAGGCATTAAAACTGGCGGAAAAGCTCGGCGTTGTAAATATGCATGTAACGCTGGCAGATGAACGCCACTATGCTTGTGCCACGGTAATTATTGAAAGTTAAAATAATACCGTTCTCTTTAAAAAGTAAAACCCCCGAACTGGTAAGGAACGGGGGTTTTACTTTTTAACTTTAATTTTGTGCAGCATGCACCCTCAACAACAGCGATTATGGATCAGTGTACTTATCTTTTACAAGCAACTTGCAATCTTTAGCATAAAAACTCGAGCCTTTACGAAGAAAGCAATATTGATGGAAAGATTAACGTGACCGCCAATTCGTAAGTACATTAAAATTGGCTTCGTTATTGAAGATTTTGCTGTGCTTTACACCATGCCACAGAATTCCCCCATTGAAACGAGTGGTGTCGTCAAAGCTCTGGTGTGGAGTGCAGCATGCACCCTCAATAACTCGCACGTTCAGTTTTGGGGAGATGTAAGGGCTAATCTGAATGGCTGCATTCCTTGTTTAAGGAAAAACGAATGACTGATTGCCGATACCTGATTAAACGGGTCATCAAAATCATCATTGCTGTTTTACAGCTGATCCTTCTGTTCTTATAACACAAGGAAACGTACTTAAGGTGCGTCCGGTGAACCAATCGGACGCGCCTTTAATAACTATAAATAAGTGTCTTGGCAGATACTATATAAATTAACTTAGTGAATGATTATGCTAATGTCATCAATTAAATAAATATAATGGCGTTAAGGCTTCCCAGTAATATAATTAATACTCTACTTCCAGAGTAGAATATTAAATTTTATCCGCGTGGTGCATCAGCACAAATTTATCCCACAACTGTTCTTCTGTCTCGACATGCGCCGGATCTTTCACAATAGTATTGGGGATCGGGCACACCTTCTGGCAGGTTGGTGTCTCGTAGTGCCCTACGCATTCGGTACACTTATCGCTGTTAATTTCGTAGATATGATCTCCCATTGAAATCGCCTCATTCGGGCATTCGGGTTCACACATATCACAATTAATACAGCGTTTAGTAATTAGTAAAGACATTTCAATGGATTACCGTTAAATCATTTTAAAATCAGTAAGTTGTATCGAGTTTGTATGCTTTACTGTCATTAACTTACTGTATGTTGATCCAGTGTATTTAACCTTGATAAACTCAGTCCAGCAACACAAAACCGCAACACATTGCATTTTGTCCCGTAGAAAAGACTTGTATGTGTGAGCTTGTTTTCTGCGCCTACGCAGATAAGGATTGAGAATGCCGCGCACTGTAACACATAATCCGGATAGCCCCAATAATGACGATGTTTTAGCCGCATCTGAAAAATGGGACGCCTGTAAACCCCCCTATACCAGCGCACACATGAAAATCTGTGTTGCTGCCGCCAAAATCATCCTCGCTGCTTCCGGCGTGGCTCGCTGTTCCAAATACGAAAAAGAGAACTATCTCCGTATCGATTTCAGCAAAGCCGGTAAGGTTACATTTTACGCCGAGTTTCCAAAAAAGATGGGCCTCAAAGGTAAAAAGCTCGGCGAGTGGCCGGAGCTCGTTATCCAGCTGGCGCGCGAAAAAGCACTAGGTATGGCTGACGGTGGACTGCGGGCAGAGTCCGTACATGCAGCGCTGGAAATGTACCGGGATGACCCAAAGCCAAAGTAGCCCGGCAGAAGCTGAGCCCGGACAGTTTCACAACCTACGGGGTGCGTATCGACCGGATTAAAGTAACGTTCGGCGAGCGTGAGGTGTTCAGCGACGTAACATACAATCGGCTGGTGGAAGTGCTGGACGAGTGGATCGCCACTCGCTCGAACAATAACGCCCTGGAGTTGTTTGCCGAGCTCCGTCGGTTCTGGAAGTTCTGCGCACCTACTCTTTGCAACGGCCGCAATGTTGCCGCCAGTCTGCCAGATGATTATGTTTCCTCCCGCGTACAGAAACCTACCCCCACACGGCTTTTTACCGATATTGAATCAATCGCCCGACTCTGGCTCAATGTTGCTGCCTGCACCTCTGTACACCAGAAGAATGCTGTTCGCTTCATGATCATCACTGGTGTTCGTCCGATTAATGTCCATAACCTGCGCTGGGACTACGTTTACGAGGAGGCTGGTGAAATTGTTTATCCGGAAGGGGTTATCGGCATGCGAGGGGCTATGAAAACACAAAAGGCTTTCCGCCTGCCGATAACGCCTGAGATCCGGCGGATTATCGACGAGCAGAAAGCCTGGCGTGATTCAGTTCCTGAGTGCAACAGGGATTATGTATTTTTGCAGCCACGTGATCCAATGCAGCCATTTTCAAAACGATCACTGGATAAGCTGGTGAAAACATACAGCCCGGACGGGGCTGTAAAATGAGGTGTACTGGCAATAGCGGACACTACCATTTGTTCTTTTTTTAAGCAGCCATCTGATGATGTTTTTCCCTGAAGGCTGCCGGGGAGATATTCCCCAGACGAGAGTGACGACGCTGACGATTGTAGAAAATCTCAATGT
>NZ_JBDYCV010000056.1:0-27221 GCF_040495915.1 Shigella sp. FJ200513
ACCGCGCACACGGCCTGCCTGTGTCAGAAAATCTGTTGGAGCAGGATTTTTACGCCAGTGGCCCGAACCAGAAGTGGCCAGGAGACATCACGTACTTACGTACAGATGAAGGCTGGCTGTATCTGGCAGTGGTCATTGACCTGTGGTCACGTGCCGTTATTGGCTGGTCAATGTCGCCACGCATGACGGCGCAACTGCCCTGCGATGCCCTGCAGATGGCGCTGTGGCGGCGTAAGAGGCCCCGGAACGTTATCGTTCACACGGACCGTGGAGGCCAGTACTGTTCAGCAGATTATCAGGCGCAACTGAAACGGCATAATCTGCGTGGAAGTATGAGCGCAAAAGGTTGCTGCTACGATAATGCCTGCGTGGAAAGCTTCTTTCATTCGCTGAAAGTGGAATGTATCCATGGAGAACACTTTATCAGCCGGGAAATAATGCGGGCAACGGTGTTTAATTATATCGAATGTGATTACAATCGGTGGCGGCGGCACAGTTGGTGTGGCGGCCTCAGTCCGGAACAATTTGAAAACCAGAACCTCGCTTAGGCCTGTGTCCATATTACGTGGGTAGGATCACTATGGCCTTTGCTGAACTCAACATTGACATTCTTACCCGCAGCAAAGCTCGTGGAGGTTAGCAGTGCAAGCAGCAATACAGCCTTACTGATGCTCTTGATTTTCATTGGTAGTCTCCTGTTCAGAATGAGTACGATGAACTGTTATAATATAACAATCCCTTACGGGAGAATTCCAGTGGCTTTTCTGCGTTCGGTAAAATCCCGGCGCGGCATTTTTTGCCGGGGGGATTACTTATAAAGGGGCATGGACTCAACAAACCGCAGAAATCTACAGCTGGCTGGCTTGTGGCGCGGGTTTCATTGATGTTAGCTTATGCCAAAACCTGGCATCTTAAAGAGTAAAAGTATGTTTTGTGCGATTTATCGAAGCAGCAAGCGTGACCAGACCTATTTATATGTCGAAAAAAAAGACGATTTTTCGCGTGTTCCTGAGGAACTGATGAAAGGTTTTGGTCAGCCTCAGTTAGCGATGATTCTGCCGTTGGATGGGCGGAAGAAACTGGTCAATGCTGATATTGAAAAGGTTAAACTGGCATTAACCGAGCAAGGTTACTATTTGCAGTTACCGCCACCACCCGAAGATTTGCTGAAGCAACATCTTTCCGTCATGGGGCAGAAAACAGACGACACTAACAAATAACCGATATCCGGCGGTGGCATTATCTTTGTCGGCGCGGGTTTTCATATCCACGATAAGGTGAGGGGAACGTTATGTATCAACATCACAACTGGCAAGGTGCGCTGCTGGATTATCCGGTGAGTAAAGTAGTCTGTGTTGGCAGTAACTATGCCAAACATATTAAAGAGATGGGCAGCGCAGTGCCCGAAGAGCCAGTGCTGTTTATTAAACCAGAAACGGCACTGTGCGATCTGCGGCAGCCATTGGCGATCCCATCCGATTTCGGTTCAGTTCATCATGAAGTCGAACTGGCGGTGTTGATTGGCGCGACGCTGCGTCAGGCAACGGAAGAGCATGTCCGCAAAGCCATTGCCGGTTACGGCGTGGCGCTTGATCTGACATTGCGTGATGTTCAGGGAAAAATGAAGAAAGCCGGGCAGCCGTGGGAAAAGGCTAAAGCGTTTGATAACTCTTGTCCGCTTTCCGGGTTTATCCCCGCGGCGGAATTTACCGGCGATCCACAAAATACAACGCTGGGCCTGAGCGTAAACGGCGAAAAACGCCAGCAAGGTACGACTGCGGACATGATCCATAAAATCGTTCCGTTGATCGCTTATATGAGCAAGTTTTTTACCCTCAAGGCCGGTGACGTTGTGTTGACAGGCACGCCTGATGGCGTCGGCCCGTTGCAAAGCGGTGATGAGCTGACAGTCACTTTCGATGGGCATTCTTTGACAACTCGCGTTTTGTAATACTTTTTGCCGCCAGAAAGCGGCGGCAAAACTTGCATCGCTGTGCCAGACTGGTTATAAGGTGCGTTTTAACGTAATGGCGGAACACCTGATGAGCGATGTACCTTTCTGGCAAAGTAAAACCCTGGACGAAATGAGCGATGCGGAATGGGAGTCGTTGTGTGATGGTTGCGGTCAGTGTTGCTTGCATAAACTGATGGATGAAGACACCGACGAAATCTACTTCACTAACGTCGCCTGTCGCCAGCTCAATATTAAAACCTGTCAATGTCGGAACTACGAACGTCGTTTCGAGTTTGAACCCGACTGCATTAAATTAACCCGTGAAAATCTGCCAACATTCGAATGGCTGCCAATGACCTGCGCTTATCGGTTGCTGGCGGAAGGTAAAGATTTACCTGCGTGGCATCCGCTACTTACTGGTTCGAAAGCGGCAATGCATGGTGAACGTATCTCTGTGCGTCATATCGCAGTGAAAGAATCAGAAGTGATTGACTGGCAGGATCATATCTTAAATAAACCTGACTGGGCGCAGTGATAAATTTAATAGATGCTGATGGGGGCTTTCTTAATATACGTCTGGATGCTCGCCATTTCGTAGCCCTGTTTTTGAAAGCGCTCTGTCATAATGAGAGTTACCCGATACCTTATTATCAACAGGTAACTCTCAATCTTTAAAAAACGTCTGTGTTTTTAAATGTGATAAACCTTATACCTTGAGTACATGGAGAGAATAATCGCTTATCAGACTTCAGGTACTTCAAAGAGTGTCTTTTTACCGTGTCTTTTCTGATACTCATTACAGGTGTTAATCATTTTTTTGGCCGCTGCTTTTAGCAAAGAAAGCATTAAATCATCATAATCAACATAGAATCTGGTTGTTTCAGTTTCCGTTTTTATCTCCCCGATGGCGGCTATTTCGGTGGTTAATTTCAATTTGGCGGCATCGATATCTTTATTCGCTTGTTTAACCGTGTTAGACAGGGTGGTAAAGAAACTCTGCACAGATTTTAACTTGTTCTTCAATTCTGGAATCAGTTTCCCTTCAACTACGCCCGCAGCAATAGAATAGGAAATGATTAAACCAAATGGACCGGCGACGACATCGGCTGCGGCACCGGCATACGCTTCCTTCCTGATTTTATCTACCTGTGACTGGAAATAGCTGCTTTTTTCTGAAAAATCATTGGTTAACTGGCTATCTAACGCCAGCAGTTTCCCGGAAGCGTTGTTGAAACTTTGTGAGCTTACCAGCAGGGATTTTTGCGCTTCATTCAGCTTCGTGATGCCGTCATCCAGTACCTTAATGAGGGGCGGATGCTTTCTTCTCATTGTACTCATCAAATAGCAAAATATACGCTGCGAGCAATTGCGTCGCAACACCACACCATTCATACACTGTTTGGGTTGCTTCAAAATACTTATCCTGGCTATCCATAAGTAAGGTTTTAATATCGCCGACTAAAACGGAGGCTGCCTGTGAATACTCCTGTTTAAAGCGACTTAACTCTTTTATGGTTTCATCAAAGGTCTGCCAGGGGATGACCTGATCGAGATATTTATTATAAAGATCTAATGCTCCATCTGCGGTTTCGATTGCGTTTTTAACTACTTCTACCGTTTTATCTGCAACGATTTCAGTCATAATCATTCGCCTCTTTAAATATATAAATTGTAATGAAACTCCTGTTTTACAACTATTAATAAATTTTACTTCATCTAATTCATAGTTAGCCGGGCGGGATGCGTCAATGTCTTTATTTCTATTAATATGATAAATATCAAACAATGTTTAATGTCATTATGGCGAATGCTTCTATTCTATTTTTTTGCCGGGTGATATTTTTCATTTCTGCTGGATGAGCGTCGTCGCCAGAAGGCCACGTGAGCACAGGATAAGAGAACGAAAAATCAGCAGTCTATGCAGCGACAAATATTGATAGCCTGAATCAGTATTGATCTGCTGGCAAGAACAGACCACTGTATATAAAAACAGTATAACTTCAGGCAGATTATTATGTTGTTTATCAAGCCTGCGGATCTCCGCGAAATTGTGACTTTTCCGCTATTTAGCGATCTTGTTCAGTGTGGCTTTCCTTCACCGGCAGCAGATTACGTTGAACAGCGCATCGATCTGAATCAACTGTTGATCCAGCATCCCAGCGCGACTTACTTCGTCAAAGCAAGTGGTGATTCTATGATTGATGGTGGAATTAGTGACGGTGATTTACTGATTGTCGATAGTGCTATTACCGCCAGCCATGGTGATATTGTCATCGCTGCTGTTGACGGCGAGTTTACGGTGAAAAAATTGCAACTACGCCCGACGGTACAGCTTATTCCCATGAACAGTGCGTACTCGCCCATTACCATCAGTAGCGAAGATACGCTGGATGTCTTTGGTGTGGTGATCCACGTCGTTAAGGCGATGCGCTGATGTTTGCCCTCTGTGATGTAAACGCGTTTTATGCCAGCTGTGAGACGGTGTTTCGCCCTGATTTATGGGGTAAACCGGTGGTTGTGCTATCGAATAATGACGGTTGCGTTATCGCCCGAAACGCTGAGGCAAAGGCGCTGGGCGTTAAAATGGGCGATCCCTGGTTCAAACAAAAAGATCTGTTTCGTCGCTGTGGTGTGGTTTGCTTTAGCAGCAATTATGAGCTTTACGCAGACATGAGCAATCGGGTGATGTCGACGCTGGAAGAACTATCGCCCCGCGTCGAGATTTACAGTATTGATGAAGCATTCTGCGATCTGACAGGTGTGCGTAATTGTCGCGATCTGACTGATTTTGGCAGAGAAATTCGCGCAACGGTGCTACAACGTACCCATCTTACTGTTGGTGTGGGGATCGCCCAGACCAAAACGTTGGCTAAGCTTGCCAATCATGCGGCAAAAAAATGGCAGCGGCAGACGGGTGGGGTGGTGGATTTATCAAATCTGGAACGCCAGCGTAAATTAATGTCTGCTCTCCCCGTGGATGACGTCTGGGGGATTGGACGGCGGATCAGCAAAAAACTGGACGCGATGGGGATCAAAACCGTTCTCGATTTGGCGGATACAGATATCCGGTTTATCCGTAAACATTTTAATGTCATGCTCGAAAGAACGGTGCGTGAACTGCGCGGCGAACCCTGTTTGCAACTGGAAGAGTTTGCACCGACGAAGCAGGAAATTATCTGTTCCCGCTCGTTTGGTGAACGCATCACGGATTATACGTCGATGCGGCAGGCCATTTGTAGTTACGCTGCCCGGGCGGCGGAAAAACTTCGCAGTGAGCATCAATATTGTCGGTTTATCTCCACATTTATTAAGACGTCACCATTTGCGCTCAATGAACCTTATTACGGCAATAGCGCGTCGGTAAAACTGCTGACGCCCACTCAGGACAGCAGGGATATCATTAACGCTGCTACGCGATCTCTGGATGCCATCTGGCAAGCGGGCCATCGCTACCAAAAAGCGGGCGTGATGCTGGGGGATTTCTTCAGTCAGGGAGTCGCGCAGCTCAATTTATTCGATGACAACGCACCGCGCCCCGGGAGTGAGCAATTGATGGCGGTAATGGATACTCTGAATGCTAAAGAGGGCAGAGGAACACTCTATTTTGCCGGGCAGGGGATCCAACAACAATGGCAGATGAAGCGAGCTATGCTTTCACCACGTTATACAACGCGAAGTTCTGATTTACTGCGGGTCAAATAAATATAGCGGCAGGAAAAAAGCGCTCCCGCAGGAGCGCCGAATGGATTAGCGACCGAACAGATCACGTTTTTTCGCTTTAAACGGCTGGGAAATCACCACCAGCACCGCGACAATCAGGTAAGCGATAAAAATACCGAGCAGCCACTGCGGCATTTCCATACCTAAAAAATCCCACTGACGCTCGGCGCAATCGCCAGAGGCGACAAACACTTGCGGCACCCATTTATCCAGCGGCAGCCATTCCGGGAAACGAACCATAAAATCACAGGTGGCAAATGGCGAAGGATAGAGCTGAAGCATGGTGTGCTCGTAAGTTAACTGCACACCGCGGAACGCACTATACAACCAGATAACCATCGCTACATAACGCAGCGGAGTTTTCGGGGCGATCGCGCCAATCAGCGCAGCACCCAGAACGCCGAATAACGCGCAGCGTTCATAAATACAGAGCACGCAAGGTTTCAGTAACATCACATGCTGGAACCACAGCGCCGTCAGTTCCAGTGCCAGAGCAGTAAACGCCATCAACAGCCACGCGCCCCGGCCTTGTGAACATTGGTTCAAAAATCGCAACATAATCATTTCCCTGCAATATGCATAGAGTGCGCAGTTTAAACCAATTCATTCGCTGCGCCACCAGGAGGCAGCAAAAATAGGACGCAATTGGACAATTATCGGGCGAAAAGGCAAACCGGGCATTTATATGCCCGGTAAGTTGTTATCAAAGCGTTGCTATCCAGCCCATTTGCATAAACCATTCGGTTACAGGGGCAAGCGTAAACTCGACGCAGAGCAAGCCGACGAGTGTCAGTACGAGGGTGTAAGGCAGGGCCATCCACACCATGCGGCCATAAGAGAGGCGAATCAATGGCGCGAGTGCAGAGGTCAGCAGGAACAGGAACGCAGCCTGACCGTTCGGCGTAGCGACAGAGGGCAGATTGGTACCGGTATTAATGGCGACCGCCAGCAGCTCGTATTGCTTCAACGTGATAGCGCCACTTTCCATTGCCGCTTTCGCTTCGTTGATATAAATCGTCCCCACGAAGACGTTATCCGAAATGGATGACAGCAGACCGTTGAAAATATAGAACAGCGACAGCTGAGCATGTTCAGATGCCTGCAACACAAACTGAATAATCGGCGAAAACAGTTGTTGGTCGATAATCACCGCGACTACCGAGAAAAACACCGTCAACAGTGCGGTGAATGGCAGAGATTCGGTGAAGGCTTTACCGATAGCATGTTCATCGGTGACACCGGTCAATGATGTTGCCAGAATAATGACTGACAAACCAATCAAGCCAACTTCCGCCAGATGCAACGCCAGCGCAGTCACCAGCCAGACGCCAATAATCGCCTGGACAATCAGACGGATTTTATCCTGACGGGTACGCTGGTGGCGGCTTTGATCGTCAAACTGTTGCAACACTTCGCGGACTTTCTCCGGCAGCGTTTCACCGTAGCCAAACCAACGCAGCTTCTCTACCAGCAGGCAGGTTAACAGGCCACAAATCAGAACCGGAACGGTCACCGGCGACATGCGCAGGAAGAAATCGCCAAAATGCCAGCCAGCCGCTTTAGCGATGATCAGGTTCTGTGGTTCGCCCACCATGGTCATTACGCCGCCTAATGCGGTGCCGACACCGGCATGCATCATCAGGCTACGCAGAAAGCCACGGAACTGTTCCAGAACCACGTTGTAATGCTTGTCGATATGACTATCGTCTTGCAGGTCGGTGTCTTCGGTACGGGAAGAGGCTACGCGATGATAAATACCATAAAAACCGACTGCAACGCTGATCACCACCGCCACGACGGTTAAGGCATCGAGGAACGCGGAGAGGAACGCTGCCGCCACGCAAAAAGAGAGCGACAGCAGCATTTTGGAGCGAATGCTTAACAGCAAACGGGTAAATATGAACAGCAACAGCTGTTTCATAAAATAGATACCCGCCACCATAAACATCAATAACAGCAAGACTTCAAGATTTGCCGCCACCTCTTCACGGACGTGTTCCGCGCTGGTCATGCCGATGAATACCGCTTCGATAGCCAACAGACCACCGGGGAGTAGCGGGTAGCATTTCAGGGCCATCGCCAGAGTGAAAATAAATTCCGCTACCAGCAACCAGCCCGCGACGAAAGGGCTGATGAGGAAAATTAACGGGTTTACGATTAAGAAAATGATGAGGGCGAGTTTGTACCAGTCGGGGGACTGGCCCAAAAAATTGCGCCATAGCGCGCGGCCCCAGGAGATCTCCATGATGGTTTCCCTTACCTTACAAATAATCAATGATGTTTTTATGTTTAAACGCAAAGCTTAACGGTCAGGCAGGAGTGAGGCAAGTCTTGATAGTCAAGGGGAAAGAGATGCGGAAAATGAAGCCTTGATCCCTTTTTCTTCTTTTTGTCTGCTATCAGCGTAGTTAGCCCTCTGGTATGATGAGTCCAACTTTGTTTTGCTGTGTTATGGAAATCTCACTATGGTCATTAAGGCGCAAAGCCCGGCGGGTTTCGCGGAAGAGTACATTATTGAAAGTATCTGGAATAACCGCTTCCCTCCCGGGACTATTTTGCCCGCAGAACGTGAACTTTCAGAATTAATTGGCGTAACGCGTACTACGTTACGTGAAGTGTTACAGCGTCTGGCACGAGATGGCTGGTTGACCATTCAACATGGCAAGCCGACGAAGGTGAATAATTTCTGGGAAACTTCCGGTTTAAATATCCTTGAAACACTGGCGCGACTGGATCACGAAAGTGTGCCGCAGCTTATTGATAATTTGCTGTCGGTGCGTACCAATATTTCCACTATTTTTATTCGCACCGCGTTTCGTCAGCATCCCGATAAAGCGCAGGAAGTGCTGGCTACCGCTAATGAAGTGGCCGATCACGCCGATGCCTTTGCCGAGCTGGATTACAACATATTCCGCGGCCTGGCGTTTGCTTCCGGCAACCCGATTTACGGTCTGATCCTTAACGGGATGAAAGGGCTGTATACGCGCATTGGTCGTCACTATTTCGCCAATCCGGAAGCGCGCAGTCTGGCGCTGGGCTTCTACCACAAACTGTCGGCGTTGTGCAGTGAAGGCGCGCACGATCAGGTGTACGAAACAGTGCGTCGCTATGGGCATGAGAGTGGCGAGATTTGGCACCGGATGCAGAAAAATCTGCCGGGTGATTTAGCCATTCAGGGGCGATAATCCCTTCCGTTTAAAGAGCAACCCCCTCAAACGAGGGGTTTTTTGTTGTTTTTACAGATTTCCCATTCTTGGCGGGCAACGTTCCAGCAACTCGATGCTGCCGTCTTCGTTTTGCTGTTCGAGCATCACATCAAATCCCCACAGGCGATGCACATGCTTCAGGACTTCTTTGCGCCCCCGATCCAGCGGTGCGCGATTATGTGGAATATAACGCAGCGTCAGCGAACGGTCGCCGCGCAAATCCACGTTCCAGATCTGAATATTCGGCTCCAGATTACTTAAGTTATATTGCGACGATAACCGGTTACGGATCTCCCGATAACCTTCTTCATTATGAATAGCGGAAATCTCCAGATAATTATGCCGATCATCATCCAGCACGGTGAAGAAGCGGAAATCACGCATCACTTTCGGTGACAGAAACTGGCTGATAAAACTCTCATCTTTGAAATCACGCATCGCGAAATGCAGCGTTTCCAGCCAGTCGGAACCGGCGATATCCGGGAACCAGTATTTGTCTTCTTCCGTTGGCGACTGACAAATCCGTTTAATATCCTGGAACATGGCGAACCCGAGGGCATACGGGTTGATGCCGCTGTACCACGGGCTGTTATAGGGGGGCTGGAAGACCACATTGGTGTGGCTGTGCAAAAACTCCAGCATAAAACGTTCCGTTACTTTCCCTTCATCATACAGATGGTTAAGGATGGTATAGTGCCAGAAGGTCGCACAGCCTTCGTTCATCACCTGAGTCTGTTTTTGCGGATAAAAATACTGGCTCACCTTACGCACAATACGCAGGATTTCACGCTGCCATGATTCCAGCAGTGGCGCATTTTTCTCCATAAAATAGAGCAGGTTTTCTTGTGGTTCGGACGGATAGCGGCGCGCTTCAGCAACCGTTTTCTCTTCCTCGCGCTTCGGCAGGGTACGCCAGAGCATATTGACCTGACTTTGTAGATACTCTTCGCGACTTTTCTGCCGGGCTTTCTCTTCTTGCAGCGAGATTTTTTGCGGGCGTTTGTACCGGTCCACGCCGTAGTTCATCAGCGCGTGGCACGAGTCCAGAAGCCGTTCTACTTCATCAACGCCATAACGTTCTTCGCACTCGGTAATATATTTACGGGCAAAAATCAGATAATCGACAATCGAACTGGCGTCGGTCCAACTGCGGAATAAGCAATTGTTTTTAAAGAAAGAGTTATGTCCATAGCAGGCGTGTGCCATCACCAGCGCCTGCATAGTAATGGTGTTCTCTTCCATCAAGTAAGCGATACACGGGTTAGAGTTAATGACGATTTCATAGGCCAGCCCTTGCTGACCGTGCTTATACAGCCGTTCAGTCTCGATAAACTTTTTACCGAATGACCAGTGCGGATAGTTAATTGGCATGCCGACGCTGGAATAGGCATCCATCATCTGTTCTGAGGTTATCACTTCAATCTGGTGCGGGTAGGTATCCAGCCGGTAGAGTTTCGCCACCCGGTCTATCTCTGCCAGATAAACATCCAGCAGGTCGAACGTCCAGTCGGGTCCATCGCTCAAACGTGTGGTGTCCTTATTCATAGAATCGATCGTCGCCATACGCGCACCTCATTGTTGTCGGCGCTCTCTGTGTGGAGCACCTCATTTCAAGCATAGAACACCTGTTAAAAACCGCGTCGCCGGAGAATTTTTTTCTTTGCGATTTCTTATTATCAGAGTGCCACTAATCCGCTTCTGAACGGAATTTTATGCTGGATAAAAAGGGCGTTCAGCAGGAGATACTAAAGACGCCATATTGCCGCAGAGTCAGGGAGATGTGAGTCAGCTCACCATAAAAAAGCCGTATGTTGAATAATATTTTCAACTGAGTTATCAAGATGTAATTAGATTATTATTCTTTTACTGTATCTACCGTTATCGGAGTGGCTATGCGAGTTGTCATACTGGGAAGTGGTGTGGTAGGCGTTGCCAGCGCCTGGTACTTAAATCAGGCAGGACATGAGGTCACCGTCATTGATCGGGAGCCGGGGGCCGCCCTGGAAACCAGTGCCGCGAATGCCGGGCAAATCTCCCCCGGATATGCTGCACCGTGGGCAGCACCAGGTGTGCCTTTAAAAGCGATTAAATGGATGTTCCAGCGCCATGCGCCGCTGGCGGTTCGTCTCGACGGTACGCAGTTTCAGTTGAAATGGATGTGGCAAATGTTACGTAACTGCGACACCAGCCACTACATGGAAAACAAAGGGCGGATGGTGCGTCTGGCGGAATACAGCCGTGATTGCCTGAAAGCATTGCGCGCCGAAACCAATATTCAGTATGAAGGGCGTCAGGGTGGGACGCTGCAACTGTTCCGTACCGAACAACAGTATGAAAATGCGACCCGCGATATCGCCGTGCTGGAAGATGCCGGCGTACCGTATCAGCTGCTGGAATCCAGCCGCCTGGCGGAAGTGGATCCCGCGCTGGCAGAAGTAGCGCACAAACTGACGGGCGGCCTGCAGTTACCCAATGATGAAACCGGAGACTGCCAGCTGTTTACCCAGAATCTGGCGCGGATGGCAGAGCAGGCGGGGGTTAAATTCCGCTTTAATACGCCCGTTGACCAACTGCTTTGCGACGGCGAGCAAATCTACGGCGTGAAGTTTGGCGATGAAGTGATTAAGGCCGATGCGTATGTGATGGCGTTTGGTTCTTACTCGACGGCGATGCTCAAAGGCATTGTTGATATTCCGGTGTATCCGCTGAAAGGCTACTCGCTGACTATTCCAATTGCGCAGGAAGATGGTGCGCCAGTATCCACCATTCTTGATGAAACCTACAAAATCGCCATTACCCGTTTCGATAACCGCATTCGTGTTGGCGGAATGGCGGAAATTGTTGGTTTTAACACCGAGCTGTTGCAACCGCGTCGTGAAACGCTGGAAATGGTGGTTCGCGATCTCTATCCACGCGGCGGTCATGTCGAGCAGGCGACTTTCTGGACGGGTTTGCGCCCGATGACGCCAGACGGTACGCCGGTTGTCGGGAGTACACGCTTTAAAAATCTGTGGCTGAATACCGGTCACGGCACGCTCGGCTGGACGATGGCTTGCGGTTCCGGTCAGTTGTTAAGCGATCTGCTCTCTGGTCGCACGCCAGCGATCCCATATGAGGATCTAAGCGTAGCGCGCTACAGCCGTGGATTTACGCCATCACGTCCGGGCCATTTACATGGCGCACACAGCTAAGGAAACGAGATGACCCGTCCGATACAGGCCAGCCTCGATCTGCAGGCATTAAAACAGAATCTGTCCATTGTCCGCCAGGCCGCGCCGCACGCGCGCGTCTGGTCGGTGGTAAAAGCGAACGCTTACGGGCATGGTATTGAGCGTATCTGGAGCGCGCTCGGGGCCACCGATGGCTTTGCATTACTTAACCTGGAAGAGGCAATAACGTTACGTGAGCGCGGCTGGAAGGGGCCGATCCTGATGCTGGAAGGATTTTTCCATGCTCAGGATCTGGAGATTTATGACCAGCACCGCCTGACCACCTGCGTACACAGCAACTGGCAGCTCAAAGCACTGCAAAATGCGCGGCTAAAAGCACCGTTGGATATTTATCTTAAAGTGAACAGTGGGATGAATCGGTTGGGCTTCCAGTCCGATCGCGTGCTTACCGTCTGGCAGCAGTTGCGGGCAATGGCGAATGTTGGCGAAATGACCCTGATGTCGCATTTTGCTGAAGCGGAACATCCTGATGGAATTTCCGGCGCGATGGCGCGTATTGAGCAGGCGGCGGAGGGGCTGGAGTGTCGGCGTTCGTTGTCCAATTCGGCGGCGACTCTGTGGCACCCGGAAGCGCATTTTGACTGGGTTCGGCCTGGCATTATTTTGTATGGCGCTTCGCCGTCCGGTCAGTGGCGTGATATCGCCAATACCGGATTACGTCCGGTGATGACGCTAAGCAGTGAGATTATTGGTGTCCAGACGCTAAAAGCGGGCGAGCGTGTGGGCTACGGCGGTCGCTATACTGCGCGCGATGAACAGCGAATCGGCATTGTCGCCGCAGGATACGCCGACGGTTATCCGCGCCATGCGCCTACCGGTGCTCCTGTTTTAGTGGACGGCGTGCGCACCATGACGGTGGGGACCGTCTCGATGGATATGCTGGCGGTTGATTTAACGCCTTGCCCGCAGGCGGGGATTGGTACGCCGGTTGAGCTGTGGGGCAAGGAGATCAAAATTGATGATGTCGCCGCCGCTGCCGGAACGGTGGGCTATGAGTTGATGTGCGCACTGGCGTTACGCGTCCCGGTTGTGACAGTGTAACTTGTTGTAAGCCGGATCGGAGGCAGCGTCTTCTGGTTGCGAAAAAATCATCCATCCGGCTGGTCAGCAACTGTAGTTGTTAATGTGACAGAGCCATTGCCCATGATAGTGTCCATTAAAAGAATGGACACTATTTCCCCGGAACCTGAACTCGCCGCACAGGCGTTCTACATAAAACGCTTACGCTTCATTGTTGACTCGGAGTCGACTTCAGATAAATCACGCTTCACCCTTGATGCAGATTCGGGTTCATGTTCAGATTGTTGATTAACAGGCTGCGAGTCCTGTTGTCTTTCCAGACTCAACAGGCCCAACTGTTGATCCAGGAGCTCCAGGTCCTCCTGTACCTTCACGCGCTCCAGGAGTTCCGGGTCATCCAGGAACTCCAGATCCATAAGGTCCTCCAGCTCCTCGAGTCCTTCCAGGTCAACCTAGCCTTCCTTGTGCAAAAAGTCCAAAAGGTCCTTCAGGCCCTGCTGTTTTTTCAGGCCCTCGACGGCTTTGAGCAGCGTCGGTAAATTGTCTTTGTCCCACGGGTTACCATTACAGTCAAACACCTTCAGGCTCTGGGGCTGCGGCACCTGTACCGTTTTAAACTTGTTTTCTCCACAGTAGTAAATTATTAGTTTGGGCGGCAGCCGTGGTGAAGAGATCAAATCGTTACTAGAACAGTCAAATACTTTCAGGCGAGTCAAGTTCTCCAGCATCTCATCAGGTATTGAGTTAATATTGTTGCCGGCACAGGATAGTTTATACAGGTACTGGGGCATCGACGGCGGTAAAAATTGCAAGAAGTTTTCAGAACAGTTAATCACTCTCAGGTTAGTCGACAGCTCAGGCAGCCAGATAATACTGTTTTCATAGCACTTCAGTACCATCAGTTTTGAGGGCTGCACCTTCGGTAACAAGATCAAGACGTTATCTGTACAGTCAAGCACCAGCAGCCACTTTGGCATCACCTTCGGTAACGCGGTCAACACGTTTTTACTGCAGTAAAATTCAATCAGATGTGGAGGCAAATTCTCAGGGAGTGAAGTCAATCCCAGGTTGCTAAGATTGAGCATACTCCGTCTTGTAATGAGACATTCCTTCATTCTGCGCAATGCTTCTGCCCGGTTTTCAATCCGGCTTGCTGGCAGGTTTTCTTCCAGGATATTTTCCTTGATTTCTTCCAGACTTTCTTTCAGGTCTTCTTGGGGAATTTCTGACTGTTTGTTTTGCTGGTTTTCTTCCAGGATTTCGTACAGGTTTTTTTGCAGGTTTTCTTGCAAACCATCCTGCTGTATAGCCCATTCGCACCATTTGGCGACCATCATGAACTCGTTATGTTGCTGATTCAGACGAGTCCCCAACGTGATGATGGTATTGTTGTCCACCTGTATGTTCACTTTGCCCGCGATACTGAGGTCAATGATCTGCCAGGGGGCATCACCCCAGCTGAATTTTTGCGGGCTGAGATACTTCATGTTCTGCAAAATTTGATTCTTGAGAAGAGCCGCCCTGGCGGGCGTCGTACGCCTGGGTTAACGGAAGATGGGGGAATGGCGGGGGCGAATGGGCAGATGTCTTTAAAGCTAGCCATAATGCTACGTTTCCTTGAAATAAATATCCTCTGGCAGCGCCGGAGACGTGAATGTGGTCACCGCAAAGGAGCCACAGGACGTCATTTGCGCTGATATCACTACTCATCGTTGACTTTTTTCCTGGTCAGAAATGCCGTGTCGGGTCTGGTACATGCTGTATTACGGCCTAGGTAGCTCTGACGTATTAAAGAAAATACGAGAGTGAACGACCCGGAAATAATCGTTATTAAGCAAAGGAATAACTATAAGAAATCGCTCATGCATCCGGTGCTACAGGCGGATGAAACGCCTATTGTGTGGGCTATGTCAGTGCGGCAGGTTGCGTGGGGGAATATGTTCAGGCGATGTCAGGCAGGGGCCCCTGATGGTTGACCGGTAATGCGGGGCTGGTTTTTATTACCTGTTACAGTCGGAAAAAGCCCTTACGCTGACTTTCTTGAGCCGGTGTTTTGAGTTCATTAGCCAGAGCCTGCAATGGTTTGTCATCCATAATTTAACCTTCTTCTGATGTTGGGATGAGCATATCAAAATCAGGAAATGACAAGTTTATTACAGGCTCAGGCTGCGTTCAGTAAAGCATCGCATCCGGCGATAGATGCTGCATTAAATTTAAGATTCAGCTTCCTCTTCAGCCACCCGAACGCCAATCTTCAACACTTCATTATCTTCTTTCTCGGCCACCGTCCAGATCATCCCGGCAAACTCTACCTGGTCACCGACAACCGGTGCCGCGCCTAGCAACTGCTGGACAATTTCACCCAGCGTTTGCTGTTTATCACGATATTCTCGCCCGTCTTCCAGGCCATATATCAGCGCAACATCAGCATATTTGGCGCTGGCTTCGAGAATGAAGTCACCAAAGAAGCGTTGATCCAGCGCGACCGGTGGCGACTGGCTGAACAGTTTACCGAGCGCCGGGAGATCGCGTTCCCGACCAATTACACACAATACATCGCCTTCGCGCAGTCGGGTGCTGCCGGTAGGATGAAGCAACTGGTTATCACGAAACAGGGCTGCAATACGCGTCTCTTTTGGCATATGCAAATCGCGCAGTGCCGCACCTACACACCATTTATCAGCACTCAATTGATAAACAAACTGCTCCCACGGATTTTCCGGATGAATATCCAGGCCAACGCGTGACACCGGACGTCCGACGGGCGGAACCACCACTTTGGCTTTTTTCGCCGCCCACGAGAGTGATGTTCCCTGCAAGAGCAGTGAAACCAGAACCACAAAGAAGGCGACATTAAAGAACAGTCGCGCATTCTCCAGCCCCGCCATCATCGGGAACACGGCTAGGATGATTGGCACCGCGCCGCGTAATCCCACCCAGCTGATAAACACGCGCTCACGCAGATTGAAACCGCGGAAAGGGAGCAATCCAGCAAATACCGAAAGGGGACGGGCGAAGAATATCATCCATGCCGACAAAATGAGCGCCGGAATGGCAATAGGCAGCAGATCGCTTGGGTTAACCAATAGCCCCAGCACCAGGAACATGGCGATTTGCGCCAGCCAGGCGAGGCCGTCGAAATTTTGCAGGATGCCGTAGCGGTTGCGAATCGGCCGATTACCCAGCAGAAAACCGCACAGATAAACAGCCAGAATACCGCTGCCTTCCAGCGCCGTGGTTAAAGCAAAAATTAAAATACCGCCGCTTAATGCCAGCAATGGATATAATCCGGCAGGCAGGGCGATGCGATTAATCATTTGCAGCAGTAAATAACCACCGCCAAGACCGATGACAATCCCGAGGCCAAATTGCTGCAGAATATCGACCACGAACATCCAACTGACACTGCTTTCATGCTGCTGGATCATTGCAATCAGGGTAATCGTCAGAAAGACCGCCATTGGATCATTACTGCCGGATTCAATTTCCAGCGTCGAGCCAACACGTTCGTTAAGCCCCTTACCACCCAGCAGAGAAAAGACCGCTGCAGCATCGGTGGAGCCGACGATAGCGCCGATTAATAAGCCTTCAATCAAATCAAGATTAAACAGCCACGCCGCCATCATGCCGGTTAAACCAGAGGTGATAAGTACGCCCAGCGTCGCCAGCGACAGCGCCGGTCCTAACGCCACACGAAAGGAACTGGCCTGAGTGCGCATCCCGCCGTCGAGCAAAATAATCGCCAGCGCCAGGTTACTTACCATGTAGGCGAAGGGGTAATTATCAAACGGGATACCGCCGACGCCATCGACTCCCGCCAGCATGCCGATCGCCAGAAAAATAACCAGAATAGGAATGCCAAGACGGGAAGAAAATGAACTAAGTAATATACTGCTGGTGACAAGGATGGATCCTAAGATGAAAAGGCTAATTATTGTTGTGGCATCCAATGGTCGGTTACTCCTGATTACGCTGTCTCTTATATAAACCCTACCATATTAGCGGCAGAGACAGCGTTTTACTTAGCCCTGAAGCGTGATTTTTTTACATTTTAAGAACAGGATGACCGCTAATCGTCAACTGAGCGCCTTCCCGGGTGTTATTCAGAATGGCATGTGCGCCCAACGGCAGCGTAACCGTGCGTTGTTCATGACCAAAATCGAGGCCGGTAATGAGTGGAATCGACAGGCGGGAACGCAAAAACGCGTACACTGACTCCAGGTTGTAACCTGCGTCATAATCATTGGGCGTGCTGCCGCTAAAGCTACCGAGAATAATCGCCTTCTGACGTGGCAAAATTCCCGCATGATAGAGCTGCAACAGCATACGTTCGACGCGGAAAGGGTGCACGTTAATATCTTCCAGCACCAGAATACCGTTCTCAATTTTTGGCATCCACGGTGTACCAATCAGTGAAATCAGCATCGCAAGATTGCCTCCCCACAACGTGCCTTCGGTCTGACATGTCGGGCCTTCCCCTTGCCATTCAATGGTGAAGGTTTCATTGCGTAACGCCAGCCAGAAATGGTGCTCGGTAAAGGCGTTCAGTTCATCCGCACCAAAGTTTGCTACCAGCATGGGGCCGCTAAAGGTGATGACATTGCCTTGCGCCAGAAGACCGCACTGAATGGCGGTAAAATCGCTATGTCCGCAAATGAGTAACGGGTCATGTTGTTGGCGAGCCACCAGTGCCTGCCAGTCAATATCTGCCAGTAAACGACTGGCACCGTAACCGCCGCGTACAGCCAGCACGATGGTGTTGGGGGTAGTCAGTCTGGCAAGGGAATTGAGATCTTCCAGACGCTCCGTTTCCGTACCCGCAAAACGCTCACAACGACGGGCAATAACCTCGACGTTATTGACTTGATGCCCCGCGTCGGTAAGGCGCTGGATACCACGCAGCGCGGCGTGCTGTTTAATGCTGTAACCCGATGGGGCAATTAAGTGAAACAGAGACATGGCAATTCCTTGCTGACAACAGAAACGAAATGTATATCATGCCGCTTAGGTGTGCCGTTGTCACCTCAACGGCGATTCCAGGCTATAAGGATAGAAGAAGTGAAATTGAGATGGTTTGCCTTTTTGATTGTGTTATTAGCGGGTTGTTCATCAAAGCATGACTATACGAACCCGCCGTGGAACGCGAAAGTTCCGGTGCAACGTGCGATGCAGTGGATGCCAATAAGCCAGAAAGCCGGTGCAGCCTGGGGCGTCGATCCACAATTGATCACGGCGATTATCGCTATCGAATCGGGTGGTAATCCGAACGCGGTGAGTAAATCGAATGCCATTGGTTTGATGCAGTTAAAAGCTTCAACCTCCGGACGTGATGTTTATCGCCGTATGGGCTGGAGTGGTGAGCCGACGACCAGCGAGCTGAAAAATCCAGAGCGTAATATTTCAATGGGGGCGGCTTACCTGAATATTCTGGAAACCGGCCCGCTGGCAGGCATTGAAGATCCGAAGGTACTGCAATATGCGCTGGTGGTGTCATACGCTAACGGGGCAGGTGCGCTGCTACGGACTTTCTCGTCAGATCGGAAAAAGGCGATCAGCAAAATCAACGATTTGGATGCTGACGAGTTCCTCGATCACGTAGCGCGAAATCATCCTGCGCCGCAGGCTCCGCGCTATATCTACAAACTTGAGCAGGCACTGGACGCGATGTAAATCAGTCGCGCACTTTGTCCGCTTTTTCCCGGGCTTCTCGCTCGAGAGAGAAAATAATCCGCTGTAATTGCCGCTCCACCGTCGGGCTGACGTTAAGAAAACGGAAGCTCAGACGGGGAGTGGTGATGGTTTCATTCTTGCCATCAATCACTTTGCGCTCGCTGGTGGAGATTAACTGGGCGTCAAAGTGAAAAACACCCCATTGCCCCATGTTGACTTCAATTTGAGCGAAGCGCATACCTTCTTGTAATTCGGCAGGCTTTGCTGTTTCCAGTAATGCGCCCATGCCGCCTAACGACAAATCATACAAGCGGAAACGTAACGTACTGTTATCCGCCAGTTTGGTCTGGCAAAAATAAGGCGGATGGAGTGGGGCGGAGATGCGGAAATATCGGCGTCGTTGTACAAACCATAAGGTGGGAGGCGGTACGGTAATAAATGCCGGAAGCTGCAAGTATTCACTCTGCTGTAGTTGTTCAACAGTAAACTCGACTTTCGCACCCTGAGTTTCGGCGGTAATGGTAATGTGCTGTGCCTTTAGCACGGCGATGTTGTCTTCGGCTTGACTGCCGAAATCCAGCACCAGTTTATCCGGGGTTATTGCCAGTATTTTGCTGATCAGCTGCCCGCCATTCCAACTGAGACGCAAAGGAATTGCGGCTTTGTGCAAATCGCGTAACACGCCCAGGACGGCTAACGGATTTTGTTTCAGGAACTGCTCATGGTAATGACTCACGCGGAAAAACTCCTGACTGACAAACTGTCTTTGGTTTATCGGTCATAGTTAACAAAACTTAATACAAATGCGTGAATATTTTTTACATGTTGTTCTTAAATCAGCCGACAAACGCCCAGCATCGATCCCGCCCTTGCCTATACTTAGAGCGTTGACGTAAGCATTTCTTGCGACCGATTCATCGAAACGAGGGCCTGAACATGGGAATTATTGCCTGGATTATTTTTGGCCTGATAGCCGGCATTATCGGCAAGCTAATCATGCCGGGGCGTGATGGTGGTGGATTTTTCCTGACCTGTATTCTCGGGATAGTCGGTGCGGTGGTCGGCGGCTGGCTGGCGACCATGTTTGGCATTGACGGCTCCATCAGCGGTTTTAATTTGCACAGCTTCCTGGTGGCGGTGGTGGGCGCTATCCTGGTGCTGGGCGTATTCCGCCTCCTGCGAAGAGAATAAGATTTTCATAAGGCGGATAGCGATACAGATGCCGCTATCCGCTTTCACATCAGAACGTATACTCGACACCTGCCCAGAAATTGCGACCTTCTTCAATAAACCCTTCACTGTAGGCATATTGGGTATCAAACAGGTTATTGACCGACGCATTGACGCTGAAGCCATGACCTAAGGTGTAATCGGCTCGAATGTGGGTCACCGCAAAACCGGCGGCTTTTTGTGAACCGTCACTGTTGCTGTAGCTGGAGGAACGCGCCTCTTCCGACAGCGTTACGCTTAACGGCTCCCATGGTTTGAGTGTCATCCATGCGGTCATTGTCTGCGTTGGAAGATCGGTTATCTTGCCGATGTCTTTGCGTTTGGCGTCAGCGTGGATCAGAGCGTAGCTCAATCCTACATCCAGTATATTGCTGATTTTCCCCTTAATACCGGCATCCAGACCGCTGTAATCCACCGTGCCGCTGTTCTGATTTTGAATGGTATCGGCATTGATATTGTGCGAGAGGATGGCATCACTCACCCGGTTATAGTAAACGCTGACCTCAAATCCCCAGTCGCGCGTGAAGGCACCATTCCAGGTTAAATCCACCCCGCGAGCGCGTTCCGGCTTGAGCTGCGGGTTAACAATCGCTATCTGGTTATACGCAGGTTTGGATGTGGTATAGCGTTCTTTCAGCGTCGGAAAGCGTGTGCGGTCATAGTACGAAAGCGCCAGAGTGTCTTCATTGGCAAAGTGGTATTTCCCCATCACCTGCCAGTTAAAAGCTGACTGATTGTTGTCGTCATAATGGGTGATGCTGCCATCTTTCTCGTGTTTTTTCGCTTCTACGCTATCGCGCCAGTCATAGCTGATTCCCGCCACGACATCGACATTATCAGCAGCAGCCCATTGATATTCACTGGCGAGCGACCAGGTACGATCTTCATAGCGATCGTAAGCGGCGTGCGGCGCACCTTTTTCCCGGTGTACGTCATCTTTCCAGTTAACGGCAAACGACAGCAGATCGTTTTCACGCACATCGGCTGCCAGTTGTAATCCGGCACCGTCGCTGTAATCGGAATAATGGCTGTAGCTGCCTTTTTTATTTTTCAAATCAGCCAGCGAGTTGTACATCATCAGCGTATTTTCAAAGGTGTCGCGATACAGCCGACTTTTCAGGGTAAAACGGTCGTTTAGTTGGGTCGCTCCCTGATAATAAAAACTTTCTTTGTCATACTCTGGCCACTGCCAGTAGCGTGATTTTTGACCACAATTTCCGCTGTATGGCGGGTTATCTTTTTCACCATCCTGCTTAATGTAAGTCAGCGTGTATTCATCGTTTTCGCGCGGTGTAAAACCGAGCTTCACAATGCCGCGTTTATCATCAGCCGATGAATTAATCATCTTGCCGTGTTTGCCTGCAATATCATTATTTACACCATGCGGCAGGCCGAGAAAATCCTGCTTTAGCTGGCTACCGCTGACTTGCAAATACCCAAGATCGCTGCTGGCGGCAAATGAAGCATGCATATCGTAGGCATTGTCCTGACTACGGCTCCATCCCTGGCGATATCCCAGACTTGCTTCTTCAGGGTGGTGATATTAATGGCTCCGCCCATCTGATTAGGCCCATGAAGCAGCGACGAATACCCTTTGGAAACTTCGACTGCCCCCAGATTGTTGGTCAGAATCCGCGCCAGATCGAGGTTGCCGTCATAGGGGACATAAATGGGCACACCGTCGAAATAGACCGGCACCTGCCGACTATCAAAGCCACGAACTTTTACCTGTTCTTCGTTGCGGCTGCCTGACTTTTGCAGCACCACGCCGGGGACGACACTTAATGCCTGAGCGACATTCTGTTTATCCAAGGCCTTCATGGTGGGTTGATCGAGAACGGTGGTCGTCGTCGATGATACCGGACTGGACCATACGGTCAGCGTGTCGCTCTCCTGAGCCGCTACGGCCTGCTGGGTAAAGGCAAGTGATAATGCTGTGCAGAGATAACGTTTTTTGAGTCTCATAGAATAAATTCCGTTTAACAAAGAATTAAATAGAGGCTGTGGGTTGCAGACTGACTTTAATGTCAGCTGGTGCCGCGTAATAAGGCGCGGAGGTAATAAAAAGGCGAATGCCGCAGTCGAGGTAATTTTTGAGTGTCGTCAGATTAATTCCGCCGGTCAGAGCCAGCGTGCAGTGAGGAGCCAGCGACGGCGCTATTTGCGCAATTTCAGTTGCCTGTTGCGGACTAAATTTGTCGAGCTGAAGTACGTCTGGTTGTGCGCGTAACGCGGCGATAGCCTCTTTCGGCGTGTCGGCTTCAACAACAATTTTCTTCTCGGGTGCGTGGCGACGTAACTGAGCGATTGCGCCTGACCAGCCCTGATTGTCATGAAGAAAATGGCGGTGGTTGGCAAACAATAATATGGTTTCCGCACATCCGGCACGATGAATTAGTCCTCCGGCAGCCAGAATTGCCTGCGAAGCCAGTAAGCGGGTGCCCGGAATTGCTTTTCGGGTGCAGGCGATATTGCCGTCAGGATAACGTTCACGAAGCAATGCCAGCATTTGAGCGAGATAATCAGAAACACCGCAACTCCACTCCAGCACATTCTGGACTGCCTTCCATCCCTGATGAAGTGCTGCGGCATTACCCTGCGCACGGATTAGCCGTTGACCCGCGTTCGCTTGTGAACCGTCGCTGACCGCGTCATCAATAGTTAATCCCAGCGTAGTTAACATCTTACACGCGACAGAAACGCCGCTGACGCAGCCGCCCTGACGGTGAAAAAACGCTATATAGCCAGGCTGGTGTCCAATATTTAATGCTCGCGTGGTCAGGTCACCTCCCTGGATATCTTCCAGCAGTAACGCATCGATTTGTGCCTGAGAAAGGAAAATCATCACAGTGCCTCCTGCGGTACGCTATCCCACCAGATGAGCGCCCAGTCGCGGCTGGCAGGGGCGAGGGCACGAGCATCTTGTTGTTGATACCAGTGATATAACCGCTCACGCTCATCGTCGTTAAGCGCGCCAAGACTCCAGCTGACGTTCTGCTCAAAACGTTCCCAGGTGCTGTTATCCTGTTGGCAATTTTGTCCACGGATAAAATCAACGTGGGCATAAATTCCCATCTGATACAGGACGTTGAGCGCAAAGATATAGTTGGGTAATTCGATCACTTCCCGACCAGCCGCCCGCTGAATGGCTGGAGAGACGAACGAGGTGCTGACCAGATGAGTTGTATAGACGCGAAGCCGTGCCTGATTATTCAGTTTGCTCATTGCATGGCGCATATCAGCCACCAGAGTGGAGCGGGAAGCCACGGCAATATCGCAGCGTGGCAGGTCACTCCAGTCCTCTTCCCAGGCGCGCTGGATCCAGTGGACATTGTCAGCCTTCAGTGCGGCGGCGCGGCGGGCGGCAACGTTCAGCATCCCCTGACTGTAATCAACGCCATAAACCGTAGTGAGTTTGTCAGCCAGCGCCAGCGATACGGTGCCTGGTCCGCAGCCCATATCGAATAAGGTCTGAGCGCCTTGCAGGTCAATTTTAGCGATCAGTTGTTGCAGGTAGCTGTCCGTTGGCGAGGCGCAATTTTCCGCCATTTTCTCCGCCCGTTGATCCCAGTGATCGGGCGTTTTTTCTGTGCGGTGAGCCAGTTTGAGTTGCTGCAGATAAAGGTCTGCAAAATCAATATCATCAATGAGCATGATTGTTCCTTAGCGGCTAATTGCAGAGAGGTGATGATGAATTTGGTCGGCAGAAACCCGATACAGGGCCGCCAGTTTGTTCGTTGTTAACTGTTCGGTCGGTAAGCCTTGTGTTACTCGTCCATCTGGCTCTACTTGGATAATGCTGTCGGCAATGGCGTTGGCATGGAGCGTATGGTGAGTCGACATTAACATTGTCATGCCGTTATTTTTGAGCTGCGCCAGCGTGTCCAGAAGTTGGATCTGATGACCGAAATCGAGGCTGGAGGCGGGCTCATCCAGTAACAACAAGCGCGGTTGTTGGACGAGTGCACGGGCGATTAAAGCCAGCTGACGTTCACCGCCGCTAAGCGTATTCCAGCGTCGTGTCGCCAGATGCAAAATGCCCAGCTTTTCCAGTTGCTCCGTGGCTTTCAGGCGTTCTTGCTTACCGGGAACGGAAAAAGCGCCTATGGTGGGGGCCAGGCCCATCAACACCATATCCAGCACACTGAAAGCAAAAATACCGTCGTGCGCCTGCGGCACCCAGGCAATAGCCTGTGCGCGCTGGCGATGGCTGAGTGTCTGCACAGAGAGGCTATCCAGTAGGATCTCGCCTTTTAATAACGGTATAACGCCAAGAATGGAGCGCATGAGTGTGGTTTTGCCGCAACCATTCGCGCCAAGCAGACAACAAATTGTTCCTTGCGACAGGGTGAAGGACACGTCGCGTAGCACTGGATGGCGGGAGTAACCCAGAGACGCATGACGAACGGCAAGCAAAGTCACTGGCGACCTCCGCGTAACAACAAAAGCAGGAAAAACGGTGCGCCAACAAAAGCGGTCAGAATGCCAAGTGGGATTTCTGTTGTTCCAATGCTGCGCGCCAGCGTATCGGTAAGCAGGAGCAGAATAGCGCCAGTACACATTGCCATAGGCAACAGCTGCTGATGGTTATGACCGGTCAACAAGCGGGCAATGTGCGGAACGACCAGACCGATCCAACCAATTATGCCCGCTATTGCTACCGTGCTGGCGGTGATTAGTGTGGCGCAGACAATCAATCCAAAGCGCAGACGCGTCACGTTCAGTCCCAGCGAACGGGCTTCGTCGTCGGAAAGCGTGAGTAAATTCATGCGCCAGCGGAGAAAAAACAGGGGCAAGGAGCCTATGAGAATGATCGGTGCAGCATAGCAGAGATCGCGTAAGGTCACGGTGGACAGTCCCCCCAGCAACCAGAAGGTAATTGACGGTAACTGGGTGTAAGGATCGGCCAGCGTTTTAATTAGCGATATCCCCGCTCCGCACAACGTTCCTAACGCAATGCCTACCAGCACCAGGGTTAAGATCGGATCGTGGCGGGTCACCCGACGCGTAATCAACCAGACGCCCGCGACCACCATCAGCCCGCCGCAAAATGCGTACAGCTGGATGTAAACAATGGGTAATCCCCACAGGATTGCCGCGCAGGCACCAAGTCCGGCACCGGCGGAGACGCCTAAAATATCCGGTGAAACTAAGGGATTACGCAACATTCCCTGATAGGTGGTTCCGGCTCCTGCCAGCGCTGCGCCCAGTAACAGCGCAGCAAGAATACGCGGCACGCGGATTTGCCAGAAGACAATTTGTTCCTGCACAGACTCATTTTCTTGACGAAGAATTAGCGCCAGCAGTTGCTGCATATCGAGATGATAAGCCCCACTTACGGCGGCAAAAGTGATACTGATAGCTGCCAGCAGCAAAATACATCCGTTTACGATTCTCATTAGCTCGCCACCAATTTTTGATAGTCGGCATCACTGAGTGAACAATGCCAGAACAGTTGGGCGTAATGCTGCATGTCACTTTTAAACTGGCGATTGATGGCGGGATCCAGCCAGGCGTGAAGTCTGCGTAATCCCAGAAGACGGTTGATTCCCGGCGGGGCATCGAGCCAGCCAAAGGGCAAGCCACTTAAAAATAAGATGCGTTGTTCCGCAACGGCTTTCACGCCCTGCCAGAGAGGATCACGACGAATAAAATCTGCAGTAACGGCCTCCTGAACCAGAATAATATCCGGCTGCCAGCGCAGGAGATTTTCCATGGAAACCTGTGTCAGGCCGTGGCGATCGGCTATTTGCGCGACGTTGTGCAAACCTAATAATTCCGCCGCCTCGGTATGCAACGAACCCTGTAAGCCCGTTTCCAGCCCTCGGGGACCGCGCGCAGCATAAAAGCGGAGGTTAGCGGCGGGTGAGGTGGCGAATGCCTGAGCTTCACCAACGAAGTGGCTGGCGAGATTGGCTTGTTCTGCGGCGCGGTGCTCTTCGCCTAACGTTTTGCCAAGCGTTGTTAACTGTTCTGCTGATTGCGCCAGTTTTCCGTTAAGCAATAACCAGGGGATTTGTGTCTGTTCGCTAACCTGCCGTGCCTGGGAGATCAAGGTTTCATCCGTATTGCCGCAATCAACGACCAAATCGGGATGTAACGCCATAAGCCCTTCCAGCGATAGTGTGCTGGCGCGCCCGGCGAGTCGTCCCAGCCTGGGTAACTGGCGAATGTGCTCTGGCAATGGAATTAATGCCTGACGGGCAAAATCAAAAGAGGAAAAACCGACCATTTTTTCTGGCGCGACAGCCAGCAAGAGCAAATCGGCGGGCGCGCCTGCGCTGACGATGCGTGTAATGTTTTGGGCTTCGGGAAGAGATTGCGAAGCAAAACGATTAACTGTTTGTGAAAAGGACGGTAGAGACTGCAGGAGCAGGGTAGATGCAAGTGCCTGCGCAAACGTCCGTCTGGTTATGGGCATGGTGAACATCCTGAAAAGTAAAATCGATATATACTTTCATATATATCGATAAAAATCATGTTCAATATCAAAGTTTAGCTATTGAAAACATGAAGATGTGACGACTTCCGCAAGCCTGTTGACCCTCTCTATCATTAAAAATGTATTTATCAGGTGGCTAATATTATTTAAATCATTTAAGGCTAAATTATTTAAATATGAATGACATTATTGTTTTTTTATCGTCCACGGTTACGCGACGTTGAAGTTACTTGTTTTATAATGAGCGATTTTTGATATCTCGCCGAGAAAATTATCAGCATTCTCTCGTTTCAGTGTCGTGAATATACTGTTAACGGAGGTGAAAAGAATGCTGGGGGTTATACAAAACCTATGTTGTTGTCGTCCGGATTCACCGCTTGCTGATAGTAAGCAGCGTAACCAGAAGTTACCGCAACAAGACTTTGAGGATTTTAAGAACGACGTTATTAATGTCATTAACAACAATGAAGATATTTATTTTCTTAGAGAGAGTAATTTACTGAATGCGTTTATTCGGACGTGCAAAAAAAGAGATGATAACAGTTACGGAAATATGATATTTACGCTTTATTTTGATAACGATATCTATGGGAACAGAATTATCAAAGCATCGCTGAACGGCGGAGAGTTGCAGTTATTAAGCACAGGGTGTAGCAATGATAACATTCTCCATTTTGGTAATGACTCCAACTTACTGATAGTGTTTTATGTTCAGATAATGCCCGATGACCTTGTCATGCAGCTCCACC
>NZ_JBDYCV010000057.1:0-25819 GCF_040495915.1 Shigella sp. FJ200513
TTCAGGGAAAAATATCATCAGATGGCTGCTTAAAAAAAGAACAAATGGTAGTGTCCGCTATTGCCAGTACACCTCAATCTGCTGTTCCAGGACGTAGAACAGATGGACCGGGTTTGCCGCCACTTCTACATGATCGAAGTTGAACACGCGGGAGAGGATCTTAAACGCAAAACGCGTCGACAGACCGTTCATCCCTTCATCGACACCGGCGTAGTCACGATATTCCTGATACGACTTGGCTTTCGGATCGGTGTCTTTCAGACTTTCGCCATCATAAACCCGCATCTTTGAATAAATGCTGGAGTTTTCTGGCTCTTTCAGGCGCGAAAGAATGGAAAAACGTGACAGTGTTTCGAGCGTGCCAGGGGCGCATGGGGCGTGAGTCAATTCACTGTGATTAAGCAATTTCTCGTAGATTTTGATCTCTTCGGAAATGCGCAAGCAATACGGCACCTTCACGATGTAAACACGGTCGAGGAAGGCTTCGTTGTTTTTGTTATTACGGAAAGTGACCCATTCGGACTTGTTCGAGTGGGCGAGAATAATCCCGTTGAACGGCAGGGCGGAGATACCTTCCGTCCCGTTGTAGTTACCTTCCTGAGTGGCGGTTAACAAGGGATGCAGCACTTTTATCGGTGCTTTAAACATCTCAACGAATTCCATGATCCCCTGATTGGCGCGGCACAGCGCACCGGAATAGCCGTAGGCGTCCGGGTCATTCTGCGCGTAGTGTTCGAGTTTACGAATATCGACTTTCCCAACCAGCGCGGAGATGTCCTGGTTGTTCTCATCACCGGGTTCCGTTTTGGCGATAGCAATTTGTTGCAGAATTGACGGCCAGACCTTCACTACCCGGAACTTAGTGATATCGCCACCAAATTCATGCAGGCGTTTTGCCGCCCATGGCGACATGATGGTGCCGAGATAACGGCGAGGAATGCCATACTCTTTTTCCAGAATCTGAGCATCTTCCTGCGGATTGAAAAGACAGAACGGATGATCGTTGACCGGGCTACGCTCACCGTTGGCGCTCAATACATAAATCGGTACGAGCTGCATTAATGATTTCAGTCGCTCAGCAAGCGATGATTTACCCCCACCCACAGGCCCCAGCAGATACAGGATTTGTTTCTTCTCTTCCAGCCCCTGAGCCGCGTGTTTCAGATAAGAGACAATCTGTTCAATCGCGTCTTCCATGCCGTAAAACTCTTCAAATGCCGGATAACGTGCAATGACCCGGTTAGAAAAGAGTCGAGAAAGTCTGGGGTCCTGGGCTGTATCGACCATGACAGGCTCACCGATAGCCATCAATAGCCGCTCAGCCGCGTTGGCATAAGCACTGCGATCTTGCCGACAAGTGGTAAGAAACTCCTGCAGTGTGAACTCTTCGTCCTTGGCAGCTTCATATCGCTGGCGATAGTGATCGAATATATTCATGGTATGCCGTCCTTTCGTTTTTTAGCACAGGTTAAGAGCCGTTCATATGAATAGTAGAGGCTCCCGGAAGAGGTAAACTGAACGACGTCTCTTGCTAAAACACAGCAACTCTCATGCCATTTTATCGACGATGAGAACAACGTGCCCGGTGATACACCTTCAAAATTAAGCGTAGATGGCAAATGGAAAACTTGCCTGCACGGCTTTCTTAATTTCAATGGCATATCAACAACTCATCCATAAATTTTGCATAATTAATGTAAAGACCAGGCTCGCCAGTAACGCTAAATCCATTTGGCTGTAAGCGCGGTGTCATCCGCGGCAGGAAAATTAAACAGTTACTTTAAAAAATGAAAACGTAAAAAGGTTGGGTTTCGATGTATTGACGGGTAAACTTTGTCGCCCGCTAAACATTTGTTTAAGGAATGATTAATTGTGACCAAACTCAAACTTCTGGCACTTGGAGTGCTTATCGCAACGTCTGCAGGCGTAGCGCACGCTGAAGGTAAATTTTCCCTGGGCGCAGGCGTAGGTGTCGTTGAGCACCCATATAAAGATTACGATACCGATGTTTACCCAGTACCGGTAATCAACTATGAAGGCGATAACTTCTGGTTCCGTGGCTTAGGTGGTGGTTACTACCTGTGGAATGACGCAACGGATAAACTTTCAATTACCGCTTACTGGTCGCCGCTTTACTTCAAAGCGAAAGACAGTGGCGATCACCAAATGCGTCACCTGGATGACCGTAAGAGCACCATGATGGCTGGTCTGTCTTATGCTCACTTTACCCAGTACGGTTACCTGCGTACCACCCTGGCTGGCGATACCCTGGATAACAGCAACGGCATTGTCTGGGATATGGCCTGGTTGTATCGTTACACCAACGGTGGCCTGACCGTGACTCCGGGTATTGGTGTGCAGTGGAACAGCGAAAACCAGAACGAATACTATTATGGCGTATCGCGCAAAGAGTCCGCTCGCAGCGGTCTGCGTGGCTATAACCCGAATGACAGCTGGAGCCCTTACCTTGAGCTGAGCGCCAGCTACAACTTCCTCGGCGACTGGAGTGTTTACGGTACCGCGCGCTACACCCGTCTGTCTGATGAAGTTACTGACAGCCCGATGGTGGATAAATCCTGGACTGGCCTGATTTCTACCGGGATCACCTACAAATTCTGATAATGCATCTTTCCAGGGCATTTTGTGCATAAAAACAGGGCGTCACGCCCTGTTTTGCATTACGGTGGTGCAATACCTGGGAGGAAACAATGCAACAAAAAATGATTCAATTTAGTGGCGATGTCTCACTGCCAGCCATAGGGCAGGGAACATGGTATATGGGCGAAGATGCCAGTCAGCGCAAAACAGAAGTTGCTGCACTACGCGCAGGCATTGAACTCGGTTTAACCCTCATTGATACCGCCGAAATGTATGCCGATGGCGGTGCCGAAAAGGTGGTTGGGGAAGCATTAACCGGTCTGCGAGAGAAGGTCTTTCTCGTCTCTAAAGTCTATCCGTGGAATGCTGGCGGGCAAAAAGCGATAAATGCATGCGAAGCCAGTTTACGCCGTCTCAATACTGACTATCTCGATCTCTACTTATTACACTGGTCTGGCAGTTTCGCTTTTGAAGAGACTGTTGCTGCGATGGAAAAATTGATCGCCCAGGGAAAAATCCGTCGCTGGGGCGTTTCTAACCTTGGTTATGCCGATATGCAGGAACTCTGGCAGCTGCCGGGGGGAAATCAGTGTGCCACTAATCAGGTGCTTTACCATCTCGGTTCACGAGGGATTGAGTACGATCTACTCCCCTGGTGCCAGCAACAGCAGATGCCGGTGATGGCTTACAGTCCATTAGCCCAGGCCGGGCGGTTGCGCAATGGACTGTTAAAAAACGCGGTAGTCAACGAAATTGCACATGTCCAACAACATGCAGCTGCGCTTGAGGTCGAACTTTCGTCAGCGGAATTAGCTATGCTGGATAAGGCATATCCGGCACCAAAAGGAAAAACTGCGCTGGATATGGTGTGATGTTGATACGTGCCGGATGCATCGCACCCGGCACACAACATTAACGCAAATTAACGTTTGGCAACGCGAATGGATTGCGCCAGATGTGCAGGTTTCTCTTTGGTGACTTTTTGCGTTTCTGAAGCGTAAGCCGTTTCTACACAAACAAAGGTCTTGTAGCCATCGTCCGGCATGTCGCCCATGCTAACTGAAAGCGCCGGTCCCGGGTTCCAGCCGACAACGTTCAGATGATGCTGGTGGCCTACGGCGATAATACGATTCAGCGCTTCATCATTAATCACGCTGCAATCTTGCGGATTCAGATACACGCGATCGGTACGGTCAGGGAAGGTCTGAATACCGTCGGTCAGTACATCTTCTTTCGCGTCATTCACTTTATCAATGAAGCGATCGCCCAGCCCACTGACGCTTACCTTAGCGATATCACCCACGTTAAAGTAGGTATGCAGGGCAGAGGTGGTTTCAAATTCGCCATGTGATTCAAGATCGATTTCACAGGTTTTACCCACGCGGAAATGCGCTAACAGCGTAAAGTCGTGCGGCCAGAATTTTTTCGTCTCTTCGCTTTGTGTCAATTCAAAAGTCAGCGCTACGCCATCAGCATCTTCATGATGTGATTTCAGCGTCCACGGCAGGTTGCGGGCAAAACCGTGCGCAGGCAGACCTTGTTGTGCCGCCGGACCAAACCACGGCCAGCAAACCGGTACGCCACCGCGAATAGCGACGCCATTTTTGAACGGTGTGTTGTTGCTCAACCACAGAACTTCTTCTTCACCCGCAGGTTTCCACGAGAGAAGGTGTGCGCCCTGTAATGCAAAAGAGGCTTTTACCTGGGGATGATCGACCACAATGAGGTCCAGTTCATCCAGTTTACGACGGGAGAGGACAGGGGAGATTTGTTCGATGACCGGAAGGGCAAAAATTTTCTTAATCATGACGCAGTCCTTTAACTTCATTTTATCAGGTAAAAAAAAGAGCGACCGAAGTCGCTCTTTTTAGATCACAGTGTCATCTCAACTTATTTGGAGATGTGAGCGATCAGGTCCAGAACTTTGTTGGAGTAACCGGTTTCGTTGTCGTACCAGGATACCAGTTTCACGAAGTTGTCGTTCAGAGCGATACCAGCTTTAGCATCGAACACGGAAGTGCAAACTTCGCCGTTGAAATCGGTAGATACTACGTCATCTTCGGTGTAGCCCAGAACGCCTTTCATTTCGCCTTCAGCAGCAGCTTTAACGGCAGCTTTGATCTGCTCGTAAGTTGCAGCTTTTTCCAGACGAACGGTCAGGTCAACTACGGATACGTTCGGGGTCGGAACGCGGAACGCCATACCAGTCAGTTTGCCATTCAGTTCTGGCAGTACTTTACCTACAGCTTTAGCAGCACCGGTAGAGGACGGGATGATGTTCTGGGAAGCGCCGCGGCCGCCGCGCCAGTCTTTGTGAGACGGGCCATCAACGGTTTTCTGAGTAGCGGTAGTAGCGTGAACGGTGGTCATCAGACCTTCGATGATGCCGAAGTTATCGTTGATAACTTTAGCCAGCGGAGCCAGGCAGTTGGTGGTGCAGGAAGCGTTGGAAACGATGTCCTGGCCAGCATATTTGTCGAAGTTAGCGCCTTTAACGAACATCGGAGTGTTGTCTTTAGACGGACCAGTCATAACCACTTTCTTCGCACCAGCGGTGATGTGTTTACGAGCAGTTTCGTCAGTCAGGAACAGACCAGTTGCTTCAGCGACAACGTCAACACCCACTTCGTCCCATTTCAGGTTAGCCGGATCACGTTCAGCGGTAACACGGATTTTTTTACCGTTAACGATCAGATGACCGTCTTTCACTTCAACGGTACCGTCGAAACGGCCGTGAGTGGAGTCATATTTCAGCATGTATGCCATGTAATCAGCGTCTAACAGGTCGTTGATTGCAACGATCTCGATGTCAGAACGTTTCTGAGCAGCACGGAAAACAATGCGACCGATACGGCCAAAACCGTTGATACCTACTTTGATAGTCATATATTCCACCAGCTATTTGTTAGTGAATAAAAGGTTGCCTGTAAAATTACAAAAACCTTACGCAGCGTCAAGCGGAATCGTGTCAATCATTGCGACAAATCAATCCTGTGCCTAAGCATTACGCGACTGACTCGCCTCACTTTTCCTTTGGGCTTGAGACCACATGGGGTCGGCGCCCCGAATTTTAAAGGGCAATTACGATAAAAATGTGATTTTCATCACGATTTAGGTGCAGCCATTTCGTCGAGATCAAGTTTAGGACAAAATTTTGCCAGTTGGTGTTAATGTTTTGTTAGAATCAGTCACGTAATGTGAGCACGATTAAAGTGAGATGTGAGTAAATGGCGAATAAACCTTCGGCAGAAGAACTGAAAAAAAATTTGTCCGAGATGCAGTTTTACGTGACGCAGAATCATGGGACAGAACCGCCATTTACGGGTCGTTTACTGCATAACAAGCGTGACGGCGTATATCACTGTTTGATCTGCGATGCCCCGCTGTTTCATTCCGAAACCAAGTATGATTCCGGCTGTGGCTGGCCCAGTTTCTACGAACCGGTGAGTGAAGAATCCATTCGTTATATCAAAGACTTGTCACATGGAATGCAGCGCATAGAAATTCGTTGCGGTAACTGTGATGCCCATCTGGGGCATGTCTTTCCCGACGGGCCGCAACCAACAGGCGAACGTTATTGTGTTAACTCTGCTTCTTTACGCTTCACTGATGGCGAAAACGGCGAAGAAATCAACGGTTGAAAAAACGATTCAGCAACTTATTCCACAGGAGCGGAAAAATTATGAATCTTGATGACATTATCAACAGCATGACGCCTGAGGTATACCAGCGTTTGTCGACCGCCGTTGAACTGGGGAAATGGCCTGATGGCGTTGCGTTGACCGAGGAACAAAAAGAGAATTGCCTGCAACTGGTGATGCTGTGGCAAGCCCGCCATAATACCGAAGCACAGCATATGACAATTGACACAAATGGTCAGATGGTCATGAAGAGCAAACAGCAGTTAAAAGAAGATTTTGGTATCTCAGCAAAGCCTATTGCCATGTTTAAGTAAGTGGTTCATCCCCTTTTTGCCGCGGCTATGAAGGGGATAGCCAACAATGACCCCACGACTCGTCTCAATTATCTCGACCCGACCTGGCTAAGTCCCAGTCCGATCTCTTGCAGTCGCGTTCACGCCTGAATGACTTCTCCTGAACTTAAGTCTCAGACCTATTTGGCCGGTAATCCCTCTCGAATTTGCTCTTTTTGCGTCCCGCCTTCCACCAACCTGTAACAGACCCAGCCATTTTCTGCGTAATTGTGATTTGAGTTGTAAAATGCAGGTCATTATCTGTGTTGTGCAGATTTAATATTGACCTCAAAAATCATGTGGGTAAGTATGATGGCCATCTAAGCAAAACAAAACACAGAGGATGACGCAATGAAAGCACTGGCTCGGTTTGGCAAGGCCTTTGGCGGCTACAAGATGATTCATGTCCCACAACCCATTTGTGGCCCGGAAGACGTAGTGACTGAAATTAAAGCCGCGGCAATCTGCGGCGCAGACATGAAGCACTACAATGTCGATAGCGGTTCTGATGAGTTTAACTCTATCCGCGGCCATGAGTTCGCAGGTTGTATTGCGCAGGTTGGTGAAAAAGTCAAAGACTGGAAAGTGGGGCAACGCGTCGTGTCGGATAACAGCGGTCACGTTTGCGGCGTTTGTCCGGCCTGTGAACAGGGTGATTTTCTGTGTTGTACAGAAAAAGTAAACCTTGGTCTGGATAACAATACCTGGGGCGGTGGTTTTTCCAAATATTGTCTGGTTCCTGGTGAAATTCTCAAAATTCATCGTCATGCGTTGTGGGAAATCCCTGATGGTGTTGATTATGAGGACGCAGCCGTACTTGACCCTATCTGTAATGCCTATAAATCCATCGCGCAGCAATCGAAATTCCTTCCTGGTCAGGATGTTGTCGTCATTGGCACTGGCCCACTCGGGCTGTTTTCCGTACAAATGGCGCGGATTATGGGGGCGGTAAATATCGTCGTCGTTGGTCTGCAAGAAGATGTGGCGGTCCGCTTCCCGGTTGCAAAAGAACTGGGGGCGACGGCAGTAGTAAATGGTTCTACCGAAGATGTGGTGGCGCGCTGCCAGCAAATTTGTGGCAAAGATAATCTGGGACTGGTGATTGAATGCTCCGGTGCCAATATCGCACTGAAACAAGCCATCGAAATGCTCCGCCCGAATGGGGAAGTGGTACGCGTTGGAATGGGCTTCAAACCTCTTGATTTCTCGATTAATGACATTACCGCCTGGAATAAAAGCATCATTGGGCATATGGCCTATGACTCCACCTCATGGCGTAACGCTATCCGGCTATTAGCCAGCGGCGCTATCAAAGTCAAACCGATGATCACGCATCGTATCGGCCTGTCGCAATGGCGCGAAGGGTTTGATGCGATGGTCGATAAAACCGCAATCAAAGTGATCATGACTTACGACTTTGATGAATAACTACTCTCCTGAAGGAACGTTATCGCATGGAACAGATAACAAAACCGCATTGTGGTGCACGGCTGGATCGCTTACCGGATTGCCGCTGGCATTCGTCAATGTTTGCCATCGTCGCGTTTGGCTTGCTTGTCTGCTGGAGTAATGCCGTTGGTGGCTTGATCCTCGCGCAGCTGAAAGCGTTGGGCTGGACAGATAATTCCACTACAGCCACATTCTCAGCAATCACGACCGCCGGAATGTTTCTCGGTGCGCTGGTGGGCGGCATCATTGGCGACAAAACCGGTCGCAGAAATGCGTTCATCCTCTATGAGGCCATTCATATTGCCTCGATGGTTGTCGGTGCTTTCTCACCGAATATGGATTTTCTTATTGCCTGCCGTTTTGTGATGGACGTTGGGCTGGGAGCTTTACTGGTTACACTGTTTGCTGGTTTCACCGAATATATGCCCGGTAGAAATCGCGGAACGTGGTCCAGTCGGGTTTCCTTTATTGGCAACTGGTCATATCCGCTCTGCTCACTGATTGCGATGGGACTCACGCCGCTGATTAGTGCAGAGTGGAACTGGCGGGTACAACTGCTTATTCCTGCAATATTGTCGCTTATCGCTACGGCGCTGGCCTGGCGCTACTTTCCTGAATCCCCGCGCTGGCTGGAATCGCGCGGACGGTATCAGGAAGCCGAGAAAGTCATGCGGAGTATAGAAGAAGGCGTCATACGCCAGACGGGTAAACCTTTGCCGCCTGTGGTTATTGCTGATGACGGTAAAGCGCCACAAGCGGTGCCGTATTCAGCCTTACTGACAGGAGTATTACTGAAACGCGTGATATTAGGCTCTTGTGTGCTGATTACCATGAACGTTGTGCAGTACACACTAATTAACTGGTTGCCAACAATATTCATGACCCAGGGGATTAATTTAAAAGACTCGATTGTTTTAAATACCATGAGTATGTTTGGCGCGCCATTTGGTATTTTTATTGCCATGCTGGTGATGGATAAAATTCCGCGTAAAACAATGGGTGTGGGGCTATTAATCCTGATTGCGGTGCTCGGATATATCTATTCACTGCAAACCAGTATGTTGCTCATAACGCTGATTGGTTTCTTCCTGATTACTTTCGTCTATATGTACGTTTGCTATGCCTCGGCAGTGTATGTCCCTGAAATCTGGCCGACAGAGGCCAAACTCCGTGGCTCCGGTCTGGCGAATGCGGTAGGGCGAATCAGTGGTATTGCCGCACCTTATGCCGTTGCAGTGCTGCTCAGTAGTTATGGTGTAACGGGAGTCTTTATTCTTCTGGGGGCTGTTTCAAATATTGTCGCAATTGCTATCGCCACCATTGGAATTGAAACCAAAGGTGTCTCCGTTGAAAGTTTAAGTATTGATGCAGTAGCCAATAAATAATACGGGTGGATTCAAAATGAAAAATTCAAAAGCAATATTGCAGGTGCCGGGCACAATGAAAATTATTTCAGCAGAAATACCAGTGCCTAAAGAAGATGAAGTTTTGATTAAAGTAGAATATGTCGGTATTTGTGGTTCAGATGTACATGGTTTTGAATCAGGCCCGTTTATTCCGCCTAAAGACCCAAATCAAGAAATTGGCCTGGGTCATGAATGCGCCGGGACGGTTGTGGCTGTGGGAAGCCGCGTGCGCAAATTTAAACCGGGGGATCGGGTAAATATCGAACCTGGCGTTCCTTGCGGTCACTGTCGTTACTGTCTGGAAGGCAAATATAACATCTGCCCGGACGTTGATTTTATGGCGACACAACCCAACTACCGCGGCGCATTAACGCACTATCTGTGTCATCCGGAGAGCTTTACTTACAAACTGCCCGACAATATGGACACGATGGAAGGGGCGCTGGTGGAGCCTGCCGCAGTCGGGATGCATGCCGCGATGCTGGCAGATGTTAAACCGGGTAAGAAGATAATTATTCTGGGAGCAGGTTGTATTGGTTTGATGACGTTGCAAGCGTGCAAATGCCTGGGCGCAACGGAAATTGCCGTCGTTGATGTACTGGAAAAACGTCTGGCAATAGGGGAACAGCCTGGTGCGACAGTGGTTATTAATGGCGCAAAAGAGGACACTATTGCACGCTGTCAGCAATTTACCGAAGACATGGGCGCAGATATTGTTTTCGAAACAGCGGGTTCTGCGGTCACCGTTAAACAGGCACCTTTAATCTGGTAATGCGCGGCGGTAAAATTATGATTGTTGGTACTGTACCCGGCGATTCGGCAATCAATTTCCTCAAAATCAATCGCGAAGTCACTATCCAGACGGTATTCCGCTATGCCAATCGTTATCCGGTCACGATTGAAGCTATTTCTTCAGGGCGATTCGATGTGAAATCGATGGTGACGCATATTTACGATTATCGGGATGTACAACAGGCATTTGAAGAGTCAGTTAACAACAAACGCGACATTATTAAAGGCGTTATTAAAATTAGCGATTAATTAATACGGGAGAACAGAACATGCTCGCAGATATCAGATATTGGGAAAACGATGCCACAAATAAATATTATGCAATTGCCCATTTTAACGTATGGAATGCAGAAATGTTGATGGGCGTTAAAGACGCAGCCGAAGAAGCGAAATCCCCGGTTATTATTTCTTTTAGTACAGGTTTTGTCGGTAACACCTCATTTGAAGATTTCTCTCACATGATGGTATCAATGGCACAAAAAGCAACGGTGCCGGTAATAACTCATTGGGATCATGGTCGGAGTATTGAGATTATTCATAACGCCTGGACTCATGGTATGAATTCATTAATGCGTGATGCTTCTGCATTTGATTTCGAAGAAAATATTCGTTTAACCAAAGAGGCTGTTGATTTCTTTCATCCGCTGGGTATTCCGGTAGAGGCGGAATTAGGGCATGTCGGTAATGAAACCGTTTATGAGGAAGCGCTGGCGGGCTATCACTATACCGATCCTGACCAGGCGGCTGAATTTGTTGAACGTACGGGCTGTGACTCATTGGCTGTCGCCATCGGCAACCAGCATGGGGTTTATACGTCAGAGCCGCAATTGAACTTTGAGGTCGTCAAACGCGTACGCGATGCTGTTTCTGTTCCGCTGGTTTTGCATGGCGCATCGGGGATCAGTGATGCCGACATTAAAACTGCAATTTCGTTGGGTATTGCGAAAATCAACATTCATACGGAGCTCTGTCAGGCCGCAATGGTAGCAGTGAAAGAAAACCAGGATCAGCCTTTCCTGCATTTAGAACGTGAAGTACGTAAAGCTGTAAAAGAACGGGCATTGGAAAAAATTGAACTGTTCGGTTCTGATGGCAAAGCGGAATAATGATATGGATAATCTCGACGTTATTTGTATAGGTGCCGCTATTGTTGATATTCCATTACAACCGGTCAGTAAAAATATCTTTGATGTGGATTCTTATCCTCTTGAAAGAATCGCAATGAGCACCGGGGGCGATGCAATAAATGAAGCAACAATTATTTCTCGTCTGGGGCATCGTACCGCATTAATGAGCCGCATTGGTAAAGATGCCTCAGGGCAATTTATTCTCGACCATTGTCGCAAAGAGAATATTGATATTCAAAGCCTGAAACAGGACGTCAGCATAGATACATCTATTAACGTTGGACTGGTGACGGAGGATGGCGAGCGGACGTTTGTCACGAACCGTAACGGCAGTTTGTGGAAATTAAATATTGACGATGTTGATTTTGCGCGGTTTCCTCAGGCGAAATTATTATCACTGGCCAGTATTTTCAACAGTCCTCTATTGGATGGTAAAGCGCTAACAGAAATTTTTACGCAAGCGAAAGCCCGGCAGATGATCATTTGTGCCGATATGATCAAACCGCGGTTGAATGAAACGCTGGATGATATTTGCGAAGCATTGAGTTATGTCGATTATCTGTTTCCAAATTTTGCCGAGGAAAAATTACTCACAGGGAAAGAGACACTGGATGAAATTGCTGACTGCTTTCTTGCGTGCGGCGTAAAAACGGTGGTGATTAAAACGGGTAAAGACGGCTGCTTTATCAAGCGTGGTGACATGACGATGAAGGTGCCGGCGGTCGCAGGAATAACCGCCATCGACACCATTGGCGCGGGCGATAACTTTGCTTCAGGTTTTATTGCGGCACTGTTAGAAGGCAAAAATCTGCGTGAATGCGCACGCTTTGCCAATGCAACGGCGGCTATCTCGGTTCTAAGCGTCGGTGCCACCACCGGCGTAAAAAACAGAAAGCTGGTCGAACAATTGCTGGAAGAATACGAAGGATAATGAAGGCAAATGAAAAAGATACCTTTAGGCACGACGGATATAACGCTTTCGCGAATGGGGTTGGGGACATGGGCCATTGGCGGCGGTCCTGCATGGAATGGCGATCTCGATCGGCAAATATGTATTGATACGATTCTTGAAGCCCATCGTTGTGGCATTAATCTGATTGATACTGCGCTAGGATATAACTTTGGCAATAGTGAAGTTATCGTCGGTCAGGCGTTAAAAAAACTGCCCCGTGAACAGGTTGTAGTAGAAACCAAATGCGGCATTGTCTGGGAACGAAAAGGAAGTTTATTCAACAAAGTTGGCGATCGGCAGTTGTATAAAAACCTTTCCCCGGAATCTATCCGCGAAGAGGTAGAAGCCAGCTTGCAACGTCTGGGTATTGATTACATCGATATCTATATGACGCACTGGCAGTCGGTGCCGCCATTTTTTACGCCGATAGCTGAAACTGTCGCAGTGCTTAATGAGTTAAAGGCTGAAGGGAAAATTCGCGCTATAGGCGCTGCTAACGTCGATGCTGACCATATCCGCGAGTATCTGCAATATGGTGAACTGGATATTATTCAGGCGAAATACAGTATTCTCGACCGGGCAATGGAAAACGAACTGCTGCCGCTATGTCGTGATAATGGCATTGTGGTTCAGGTTTATTCCCCGCTAGAGCAGGGATTGTTGACCGGCACTATCACTCGTGATTACGTTCCGGGCGGCGCTCGGGCAAATAAAGTCTGGTTCCAGCGTGAAAACATGCTGAAAGTGATTGATATGCTTGAACAGTGGCAGCCACTTTGTGCTCGTTATCAGTGCACAATTCCCACTCTGGCACTGGCGTGGATATTAAAACAGAGTGATTTAATCTCCATTCTTAGTGGGGCTACTGCACCGGAACAGGTACGCGAAAATGTCGCGGCACTGAATATCAACTTATCGGATGCAGACGCAACATTGATGAGGGAAATGGCAGAGGCCCTGGAGCGTTAAATACTCAACACGATTCACCTCTGTTTCTGTGAAAACTGTGATGAAAATCTGTGATTCAAATAGGTTATTTTGAAAGTAAACATCGGTTATGCGATAATCGCGCTAATGTGATGTAAAAAGATACAGGGGTGTAATCGTGGCGGCAAAAGACAGGATTCAGGCAATTAAGCAAATGGTTGCCAACGATAAAAAGGTGACAGTCTCAAATTTGAGTGGGATTTTTCAGGTAACCGAAGAAACCATTCGCCGCGATCTTGAGAAGCTGGAAGATGAAGGCTTTTTGACCAGAACCTATGGTGGTGCTGTTTTAAATACAGCGGTGTTGACGGAGAATATCCATTTTTATAAGCGCGCTTCATCGTTTTATGAAGAGAAGCTGCTTATTGCACGCAAGGCACTACCCTTTATCGACAATAAAACCACCATGGCAGCCGATTCCAGTAGTACCGTAATGGAATTGCTCAAATTGTTACAGGACCGTAGTGACCTGACGTTGCTAACCAACTCGGCGGAAGCGATTCATGTTCTGGCTCAGTCAGAAATTAAAGTCGTTTCAACGGGTGGGGAACTAAACAAAAATACACTTTCCCTGCAAGGAAGAATTACTAAAGAGATCATCAGCCGCTACCATGTCGATATCATGGTAATGAGTTGTAAAGGTCTTGATATTAACAGCGGCGCGCTGGACTCTAATGAAGCGGAAGCTGAAATCAAAAAGACAATGATCCGTCAGGCGACAGAAGTTGCGTTATTGGTTGATCACTCTAAGTTTGATCGTAAAGCTTTTGTCCAGTTAGCTGACTTTAGTCATATTAATTATATAATAACTGATAAATCACCGGGTGCAGAGTGGATAGCATTTTGCAAAGACAATAATATCCAGCTGGTGTGGTAATTTAAGCACACGTTGTCAATATTATTTGTTCCTGCGACTGGAAATAAAATGATGATAAAGATGCGGCAAGTGAATTTGCCGCAATTGCTACCTTTTATAGCAAATCCGAGGCACCCAATGGAACAATATGATCAAATTGGCGCAAGACTGGACCGCTTGCCTTTGGCCCGGTTTCATTATCGTATATTTGGTATAATAAGCTTTAGTCTGTTATTAACGGGGTTTTTGAGTTACTCAGGTAATGTCGTCTTAGCAAAGCTGGTAAGCAATGGATGGTCAAATAATTTCCTCTATGCCGCCTTTACCTCGGCATTAATGTTTGGTTATTTCATCGGCTCACTTACTGGTGGGTTTATTGGTGACTACTTTGGGCGGCGCAGGGCGTTTCGCATAAATCTTCTCATCGTCGGTATTGCTGCAACAGGGGCCGCTTTTGTCCCTGATATGTACTGGCTCATTTTCTTTCGCTTCCTGATGGGAACAGGAATGGGGGCGCTGATTATGGTTGGCTATGCCTCATTTACGGAGTTTATCCCCGCGACGGTGCGTGGAAAATGGTCCGCGCGGCTCTCATTTGTTGGTAACTGGTCGCCCATGCTGTCTGCGGCGATAGGCGTGGTGGTTATCGCTTTTTTTAGTTGGCGAATAATGTTTCTTCTGGGTGGTATTGGCATACTGTTAGCCTGGTTTCTCTCAGGTAAATACTTTATCGAGTCGCCACGATGGCTGGAAGGGAAAGGGCAAATCGCCGGTGCAGAAAGCCAACTTCGTGAAGTAGAGCAGCAAATTGAAAGGGAGAAGAGTATTCGTTTACCCCAGCTTACTTTGAACCAGAGCAACAGCAAGGTTAAGGTAATCAAGGGTACCTTCAGGCTCCTGTTTAAAGGGGAAATGTTACGACGTACATTAGTTGCGATAACTGTTTTAATTGCAATGAACATTTCGCTTTATACCATTACCGTATGGATACCGACCATATTTGTTAACTCCGGCATTGATGTCGATAAATCAATATTAATGACCGCTGTTATTATGATTGGTGCTCCGGTAGGAATATTTATTGCGGCATTAATTATTGATCATTTTCCTCGTCGATTATTTGGCTCCGCCTTACTTATTATTATTGCCGTGTTAGGCTATATCTATTCAAGTCAGACTACAGAGTGGGCGATTTTAATCTATGGTCTGGTGATGATCTTCTTTTTATACATGTATGTTTGCTTCGCGTCGGCGGTTTATATCCCGGAGCTTTGGCCAACGCATTTACGCCTGCGCGGTTCGGGTTTCGTTAATGCCGTCGGACGGATCGTCGCAGTTTTCACGCCCTATGGCGTTGCGGCATTATTAACACATTATGGGTCGATCACGGTGTTTATGGTGCTTGGTGTCATGTTAGTGCTCTGTGCGCTGGTTCTCTCCATTTTTGGCATCGAAACGCGGAAGGTGTCGCTGGAAGAGATTTCTGAGGTGAATTAAATCTTTCGTTGATGGCATCAATTGCCAGATGTACCACTGACGTGTTTTATTTGGCCTACAATGCCAGTACAGAATTGTAGGCCAGCGTAAAATTACCCCTGCGTCTCTTCCCAGTCTGCCAGCGTATATAGCGTTGCCCCAGCTGCTGACATCTCCATAAACGCGTGTGCACTGTCCTGGGGCTGGATATTCACGCCACGACAGCCATCGGTAATCACGTTTACCTTATAACCTAACTGTAACGCGTCCAGCACGGTAAACTTCACGCAATAGTCAGTAGCCAGGCCCATAACGATCAATTCATCGATTTCATGATCGCGCAACCAGTCATCAAGCGCGGTTTTCTGCCGACGTCCGTTATCAAAAAAGGCACTGTAACTGTCAACTAAAGGATTTTCGCCTTTATGGAACACCGCTGCGATCTCTTTTTGATTCAGTAACGGATGTAATTGTGCGCCTTCACTGTTCTGCACACAGTGTTCAGGCCAGAAAGTTTGCCGCAGGCCGCCGAGTTGGCCTGGCGTATAAGGCTCTACGCCGTGCTGGCTGGCAAAGCTGCCGTGATTCGCCGGATGCCAGTCCTGGCTGGCGATAACCGCTTCTCCGCGCGACTGGCACCAGTCAATAAGGCGGTTAGCAACCTCCACCGTACTGTCACCTTCCGGTACGGCGAGCGCGCCACCAGCACAGAAATCATTTTGTAAATCGACCAGTAACAGGGCGCGATGGGGCATTGCAGTCTCCTTAATCATCCGGCGTCAGTTCGCCGCGCAGGTTTTGGCTCATGGCCTTGCGAATGGTTTCAGTATCCAGTTCCTGGCTCAGCAGGTAATGCAGTTTGGTTAGCGTGGCTTCTACAGTCATATCTGCACCGTCAATAACGCCGGCATGGGCGAGGGCGTTACCGGTGGCATAACCACTCATATTCACTTTACCGGACATACATTGTGTCAGGTTGACCACCACAATACCGCGATCGCTGGCTTCTTGTAATTCCTGCAGGAAGGCTTTGTTTTGTGGCGCATTACCCACGCCATAGGAGCGCAGAATCAATGCTTTCACCGGTTGGCGCAGAAAATTGCGCACGACGTCAGCAGAAATCCCTGGATAAATCGTCACCACGCCAATTGGTTGTGGCGTGATTGGATGAACGATTAATTCCCCTTCACCGTGCGGGGCGGGTGGCGTATTCAAACGACGAATATGGATACCAGCTTCCAGTAACGGAGGAAGGTTTGGAGAGGCAAACGCATCAAAACCATCGGCATGGGCTTTGGTAGTGCGGTTGCCGCGATACAATCGGTTATTGAAAAAGAGCGTTACTTCGTTGATCGGATAATTCGGCGCAACGTACAACGCATTCAGCAGATTAATTTGTCCGTCAGAGCGTAACTCAGCCAGCGGGATTTGTGACCCTGTCACAATGACCGGTTTACCGAGATTCTCGAGCATGAACGACAGCGCAGAGGCGGTATACGCCATCGTGTCGGTACCGTGTAGAATGACAAAACCATCATAGTCGTCATAGTGCGCTTTAATATCTTCAGCAATATGCTGCCAGTCTTCCGGCGTCATATCAGAAGAATCCATCAACGGCGTATATTCATGAATGGTGAAATCTGGCATCTCCGGGCGATGGAATTCCGGCATCAGCGCCAGTTGGCGTTGTAGATGACCTGACACCGGAATATAACCCTGCTCGGAACGCTGCATCCCGATGGTCCCGCCCGTGTAGGCGACGTAAATTGATTTCTTTTGCATGATATTGATATGAATGATATCGAAAGAGCAAAAGTATATACGTGAGGCAGGAGGAGCGCACCTGATACTATGCGGATAAGGAAATATGGGGCGAGACAGCGGGAAGAGGATTCGTCGAGGTAAAAAATAATGTGGCCGACGATCTGTCGGCCACTCAGTACAAGACTTAACGCACGTTGGCGCAGGTCAGGCAAAACGCATAACGGTTTTGTGGGTCGTTAAACGCGGCCAGCTTGTCGCTTTCACTTTTAACGGTAGAGGCTACCGAGGCAAGCGGTGCAGGTAACATGGCCTGGAACGCATCTGGCAACATTGCCCGGACAGAACCAGACATGTTGTCCATCACTTTGTCGAAGAAGGTCGGTTCATCAACGTAGTATTCCAGATGCCACTGTTTCACTTTTGCGAGCTCTGCTGCTTTGGCAACCGCATCATCGAAATCCCCGAGACTATCGACCAGCCCGTTAGCTTTTGCATCCTGACCGGTCCAGACGTGGCCCTGGGCGATTTTATCAATTTGCTCCGGCGTCGAATGACGCGCATCAGCAACCAGCGTGATAAAGCGTTTATAGCCATTCTCAATGCTTAATTGCATCATCTGCTGCGCTTCCGGCGGCAGTGCCCTGGTGATAGAAACATCCGCCAGCGGTGAAGTTGAGACACCATCAGTATGAACACCAATCGAATCCAGACTATTTTCTACGGTGGTGATCACGCCGAAGATACCGATAGAACCGGTCAGGGTGCTGGGGTTAGCCACAATGTAATTAGCTGGCGTGGAAATCCAGTAACCACCAGATGCCGCCATGCCGCCCATCGATACAACCACAGACTTACCCGCTGCCCGGGCTGCTGCCAGTTCAGCGCGAATCACTTCAGACGCGGTAACGCTGCCGCCTGGGCTATTAACACGCAGGACAATCGCTTTCACTTTCGGGTCAAGGCGAGCGTCGCGGATTTGTGCCGCAGTGGTATCACCGCCAACATTCCCCTGAGTTTCCTCGCCATCCATAATTGCGCCATTAGCGAAGACGACACCGATGCTGTCACCGGTATCTGCCGGCGTTTTCAATGCGTAATCGTAATAACTGATGGCGCGATAATTTTTATCAGTCTTACTCCAGCCGAACTCTTTGGTCAGAGCTTTTTCGATTTCGGCACTCGATGCCAGTGCATCGACCAGCTTGTTTTCCAGTGCATATTTCGCGGTATCGCCACCGGTTTTGGTTAAACCCTCAAGCAACCCTTGCGCGCCAGGGAATACCTGCTGAGCAGGGATCTGCCGGTTAGCGGCAACAGTATTCAGATAGTTTTGCCACAGCTCACCAATCCAGCGGCTGTCAGCTTCGCGGGCTGCCGGTGACATATCATCACGAATAAACGGTTCAACGGCAGATTTATACGTACCCACGCGGAACACATGGGTGGAAACTTTCAGCTTATCCAGCAACGATTTGTAGTACAGACCGTTGGTAGCAAAACCGTGCAGATCAACCACGCCTTGCGGTGACAGCCAAATTTTATTGGCGAAACTGGCGAGATAATATTGCCCCTGGCTGTAGTTCTCGCCAACGGCATAAACCGGTTTCCCGCTGTCACGAAACTCTTTCAGGGCTTTGCCGATGTACTGCATAGACGGCTGGTCGCCGCCTGCGAAGTTTTTCAGATCCATCACGATACCGGTGATATTGCGGTCGTCCTTCGCCTGGCGAATGGTGTTGACGATATCAAACAGTGAGTTTTCCTGCAGACGATCGGAACTGGCACCAAGCAGCTGGCGGCTTAATTTACTAAACCGCTGAGAACTGTCTGGTTTATCGACGATCACACCAGAAATGTCCAGCAGCAGTGCGCCACGACTGGCCGTTTCTTTCGAATCACCACCACTGACCTGCATCCAGATCCCCACACCAACCAGTACGAGGAAAATAAAGAACAGGTTAAGTACCATTTCACGGACGAAATTCAGCAGACGCCACGTCCATTTAAAAAATCCGGCAATAAATCGCCAAAGGGTTCGCATGTATTCTCCCAACTTAAGGTCACACCTGTCACAGGCGCAATAGATGTGGTTATCGTAATGACCCAACCGGCACTTGTCAGCAGGAATTGCGGACTGTGCTGTAACAAAATCCACTCTCGTGTTAATTTTGTGAATAAATATCACGACAGGAGTTAATCAAATGGATGCACTCGAACTATTGATCAATCGCCGTAGCGCCTCCCGCCTGGCTGAACCCGCGCCAACGGGTGAACAACTGCAAAACATCCTGCGTGCGGGTATGCGTGCGCCGGACCATAAGTCCATGCAACCGTGGCATTTTTTTGTGATTGAAGGGGAAGGGTGCGAGCGTTTCAGCGCCGTACTGGAACAGGGGGCGATTGCTGCCGGTAGTGATGATAAAGCTATCGACAAAGCCCGTAATGCGCCGTTCCGCGCACCGCTCATCATCACGGTGGTGGCGAAATGCAAAGAAAATCATAAAGTCCCGCGATGGGAACAGGAAATGTCTGCCGGATGCGCGGTCATGGCGATGCAAATGGCAGCCGTTGCCCAGGGATTTGGCGGCATCTGGCGCAGTGGCGCATTAACTGAAAGTCCGGTAGTGCGTGAAGCATTCGGTTGCCGTGAGCAGGATAAAATTGTCGGTTTTCTCTACCTCGGCACGCCGCAGTTGAAAGCATCTACGTCGATTAACGTCCCGGACCCGACGCCGTTTGTAACTTATTTCTGATAATTGTCGCGAAACTGTCTGGATTGTGAGCAAAGGCGCAGGAATTCAGACACTCTCACTTATCACTTCACGGAATGAGGGTTACCATACCCGGATTGCATTGACAGGAGATGTCCATGAGCGAGAACTCGATTCGTTTGACCCAATACAGCCACGGAGCTGGTTGCGGCTGTAAAATTTCCCCAAAAGTGTTGGAAACCATCCTGCACAGTGAGCAGGCGAAGTTTGTTGATCCGAATTTGCTTGTGGGTAATGAAACCCGCGACGATGCGGCGGTGTACGATCTGGGCAATGGCACCAGCGTTATCAGTACCACCGACTTCTTTATGCCGATCGTTGATAATCCTTTCGATTTTGGCCGCATTGCGGCGACTAACGCCATCAGCGATATCTTCGCGATGGGGGGCAAACCGATTATGGCGATTGCGATCCTCGGCTGGCCGATTAACAAACTTTCCCCGGAAATTGCCCGCGAAGTAACCGAAGGTGGACGCTATGCATGCCGTCAGGCGGGTATTGCGCTGGCTGGCGGTCACTCCATCGATGCGCCGGAGCCGATTTTTGGTCTGGCGGTAACGGGGATCGTACCGACCGAGCGGGTGAAGAAAAACAGTACCGCACAAGCCGGATGCAAACTGTTCCTGACGAAACCGCTGGGGATCGGCGTTCTTACCACGGCTGAGAAAAAATCACTGTTGAAACCAGAACATCAGGGACTGGCGACGGAAGTGATGTGCCGGATGAACATCGCAGGCGCGTCCTTTGCCAACATCGAAGGCGTAAAAGCGATGACCGACGTTACGGGCTTTGGTCTGCTGGGCCACTTGAGCGAAATGTGTCAGGGGGCTGGTGTGCAGGCACGCGTCGACTATGAAGCGATCCCGAAACTCCCCGGTGTTGAAGAGTACATTAAGTTGGGCGCAGTACCTGGCGGCACTGAACGTAACTTTGCCAGCTACGGTCATCTGATGGGTGAAATGCCGCGTGAAGTGCGCGATCTGCTGTGCGATCCGCAAACTTCTGGCGGTTTGCTGCTGGCGGTCATGCCGGAAGCAGAAAATGAGGTTAAAACTACAGCCGCCGAGTTTGGCATTGAACTGACGGCGATTGGCGAACTGGTGCCAGCGCGCGGCGGTCGTGCCATGGTTGAGATCCGTTAATTTAATGCGGTTGTTTATTGCCGAAAAACCGAGTCTGGCGCGCGCCATTGCTGATGTCCTGCCCAAACCGCACCGGAAAGGCGATGGCTTTATCGAGTGCGGTAATGGTCAGGTGGTGACTTGGTGTATCGGTCACCTGCTTGAGCAGGCGCAGCCAGACGCCTACGACAGCCGCTATGCGCGCTGGAATCTTGCGGATTTGCCGATTGTCCCGGAAAAGTGGCAATTACAGCCACGACCCTCCGTGACCAAACAACTTAACGTCATCAAACGCTTCCTGCATGAAGCCAGCGAAATCGTTCACGCCGGGGACCCGGATCGTGAAGGGCAATTGCTGGTGGATGAAGTGCTGGACTATCTGCAACTGGCACCGGAAAAGCGCCAGCAGGTGCAGCGTTGCTTGATAAACGACCTGAACCCGCAGGCGGTTGAGCGGGCGATCGACCGTCTTCGTTCCAACAGTGAGTTTGTGCCATTGTGCGTTTCTGCGCTGGCGCGAGCGCGTGCCGACTGGCTGTACGGCATCAATATGACCCGTGCGTATACCATTCTCGGTCGCAATGCCGGTTATCAGGGCGTACTTTCCGTGGGACGCGTGCAGACACCCGTGCTCGGGCTGGTGGTGCGCCGCGATGAAGAGATTGAAAACTTCGTGGCGAAAGACTTCTTTGAAGTCAAAGCACATATCGTGACACCTGCCGATGAGCGGTTTACCGCTATCTGGCAACCGAGCGAAGCGTGTGAACCGTACCAGGATGAAGAAGGGCGCTTGTTACATCGTCCACTGGCGGAGCATGTGGTTAACCGCATTAGTGGTCAACCGGCTATTGTCACCAGCTATAACGATAAACGGGAATCAGAATCCGCGCCGCTGCCGTTTTCGCTTTCGGCGTTGCAGATTGAAGCGGCAAAACGCTTCGGTCTGAGCGCGCAGAACGTGCTTGATATCTGCCAGAAGCTGTACGAAACGCACAAGCTAATCACTTATCCGCGTTCCGATTGTCGCTATTTGCCAGAAGAACATTTTGCCGGACGCCACGCGGTGATGAATGCCATCAGCGTTCATGCACCGGATCTGTTGCCGCAGCCAGTGGTAGATCCAGATATACGCAACCGCTGTTGGGATGACAAAAAGGTCGATGCGCACCACGCCATCATCCCGACCGCACGGAGTTCTGCGATCAACCTGACGGAGAACGAAGCGAAGGTCTATAACCTGATTGCCCGTCAATACCTGATGCAGTTCTGCCCGGATGCGGTGTTCCGCAAGTGTGTTATCGAACTGGACATTGCCAAAGGCAAATTTGTCGCTAAAGCCCGTTTTCTTGCTGAAGCAGGCTGGCGCACGCTGTTAGGCAGCAAAGAGCGCGATGAAGAAAACGACGGCACGCCATTGCCTGTGGTGGCGAAAGGCGATGAGTTGCTGTGTGAAAAAGGTGAAGTGGTAGAGCGGCAAACCCAGCCGCCGCGCCATTTTACCGATGCAACACTGCTTTCGGCGATGACCGGGATCGCGCGCTTTGTGCAGGACAAAGATCTGAAAAAGGTCCTTCGTGCGACCGATGGTCTGGGGACAGAAGCAACCCGTGCCGGGATTATTGAACTGCTGTTCAAGCGTGGTTTTCTGACCAAAAAAGGGCGCTATATCCACTCCACCGACGCCGGAAAAGCGTTATTCCATTCGCTGCCAGAAATGGCGACGCGACCGGACATGACCGCGCACTGGGAATCGGTGCTGACGCAAATCAGCGAAAAGCAGTGTCGCTATCAGGACTTTATGCAGCCGCTGGTGGGGACGCTATATCAGCTTATTGATCAAGCCAAACGTACGCCGGTGCGGCAGTTTCGCGGCATTGTGGCTCCGGGCAGTGGTGGCAGTGCTGATAAGAAAAAGGCTGCACCGCGTAAACGTAGTGCGAAAAAAAGTCCGCCAGCAGATGAAGCCGGAAGCGGGGCGATAGCGTAAGCGAGCGAATCTTTCGTGCTATTCGAGTCATATTCTGAAATATCCAGCGGATCAAGAAAGTTCGTTGGATATTTTTTTGCATGGATAAAATTATCGCCTCTAAAGTATGTAATAACAGGGAATGTGATGAAAAAAGTTTTATTGCAAAACCATCCTGGGAGCGAGAAGTATTCTTTTAATGGCTGGGGAATATTTAATAGTAATTTTGAACGGGTGATTAAAGAAAATAAGGCCATGCTGCTTTGTAAGTGGGGGTTTTATTTAACATGTGTTGTCGCTGTAATGTTTGTATTCGCAGCGATAACATCCAACGGTTTGAATGAAAGAGGCCTGATTACCGCGGGATGCTCTTTTCTTTATCTATTAATTATGATGGGGCTTATTGTTCGGGCCGGTTTTAAAGCAAAAAAAGAACAACTGCATTATTATCAGGCTAAAGGTATTGAGCCGCTCAGTATCGAGAAGTTACAGGCGCTACAATTGATCGCACCTTATCGATTCTATCATAAGCAATGGTCTGAAACGCTAGAGTTCTGGCCGCGAAAGCCTGAACCTGGCAAAGATACCTTCCAATATCATGTGCTTCCTTTTGACTCGATCGATATCATCAGTAAAAGACGCGAGTCTTTAGAGAATCAATGGGGTATCGAAGATAGCGAAAGTTATTGTGCCTTAATGGAGCATTTTCTTTCTGGCGACCATGGAGCCAATACCTTTAAAGCAAACATGGAGGAAGCCCCAGAGCAGGTTATCGCCTTGTTGAATAAATTTGCTGTTTTTCCCTCAGACTATATCTCTGATTGCGCTAATAATCGCTCCGGTAAATCCTCGGCGAAGCTAATATGGGCGGCGGAATTATCATGGATGATCTCGATATCAAGCACAGCTTTTCAAAACGGGACAATTGAAGAAGAACTGGCCTGGCATTATATAATGCTTGCTTCTCGAAAGGCGCACGAGTTGTTCGAAAGCGAAGAAGATTATCAAAAAAATAGTCTAATGGGATTTCTTTACTGGCATATCTGCTGCTATCGCAGAAAGTTAACGGATGCTGAACTTGAAGCGTGTTATCGTTACGACAAGCAGTTTTGGGAGCACTACAGTAAGAAATGCCGTTGGCCCATAAGAAATGTTCCCTGGGGAGCATCATCCGTTAAATACTCATAAACGCCTGAAATTTTGCCGGGGGCGCTGCGCTTGACCGGCCTACATTAGAGCGTAACTGCAATGAATTGTGCCCATCTGTAGGCCTGATAAGCGTAGCGCCATCAGGCATTTACAACTTAAATCACACCCTGCGCCAGCATCGCATCGGCAACCTTCACAAAACCGGCAATGTTCGCGCCCTGCACGTAGTTGGTTTGCTCACCTTCACCACCATGCTCAACACAGGCATGGTGGATATCCAGCATGATGTGATGCAAACGTGCGTCAACTTTCTCGGCTTTCCAGCCCAGGCGCGCAGCGTTTTGTGCCATTTCCAGGCCCGACGTTGCTACACCGCCAGCATTAGCCGCTTTACCCGGTGCAAACAGTACGCCTGCCTGCTGGAACAGTTCAGTCGCTTCGATGGTGGTCGGCATATATGCCCCTTCAGCGACGGCTTTAACGCCATTGGCGATAAGCTGATGCGCGGCGTCAACATCCAGTTCGTTCTGGGTGGCGCAAGGCAGGGCGATATCAACCGGTACAGACCACGGCTGTTGGCCTTCGAGATAGACCAGACCAAATTCTTTGGCGTAATCTGCCGCTCGACCATCGCGGCTGGCTTTGATTTCGATAAGACGTGCCAGTTTCTCTTTCGTGAATCCGCTTTCATCAACTACAGTGCCGCTGGAGTCTGACGCAGTGATCACACGAGCACCAAATTCCATCGCTTTTTCGATAGCGTACTGGGCGACGTTGCCGGAGCCAGAAACGGAAACGCTCATCCCTTCAAAACCCATACCGTGGCGTTTTAACATTGCTTCTGTGAAATAAACCAGACCGTAGCCGGTAGCTTCCGGGCGAATAAGACTACCGCCAAATGAAAGGCCCTTACCGGTGAAGACGCAGGCGGTATTGTTGGAGAGCTTTTTCATCATCCCCGCCATAAAGCCGACTTCACGACCACCAACGCCGATATCACCTGCCGGAACGTCGGTATCCGCGCCCAGGTGGCGATACAGTTCAGTCATCAGCGTCTGGCAAAAACGCATCACTTTACCTTCGCTTTTTCCTTTCGGATCGAAATCGCTGCCGCCTTTACCACCGCCCATCGGCAGGGTAGTCAGGGCATTTTTGAAGGTTTGTTCAAAGCCGAGGAATTTGAGAATGGAAAGGTTAACTGACGGATGGAAGCGCATACCGCCTTTGTACGGGCCGATGGCAGAGCTGAACTGCACACGCCATGCACGGTTGACCTGTATCTGGTTGCGATCATCAACCCATACCACGCGAAACTGGATCACGCGCTCCGGTTCAACCAGACGCTCCAGTAATGACTAGACTGGCCCCCTGAATCTCCAGACAACCAGTATCACTTATTTAAGTGATAGTCTTAATACTAGTTTTTAGACTA